>NZ_JABAIL010000003.1:0-300000 GCF_012641475.1 Flammeovirga agarivorans
GTTGCCAACAATAGCTAACCTCCATCCACCGGTCGACACGCCCGCTGGTCGTAGTTTAGCCGTTACGTTGTACTTTATTCATCAACATCATCTTTCAAGCAAACAAAAGTAATGAAAATAGACAAATCTAATATAGCACCTTATTTAGCTTCAAAAAGAGAAGAAGCATTGGTCAATTTCAAAAACCTAAAAGAAGTAGATCCTAAATTCAAGAATTTAGTAGATGAATTAGAAAGTTTTAATTTTGAAGAGTATAGTTTAGAATTAGAAGAAGAAATTCTTGCTAATGTTGAAGATTGGTGGACAAACCCCCAAAAAGGAATTAATCCAGAAGAAAAACTTCAAGCTATTCTTATTGAAATAGAAGATAATATCTATTATAATGAAGTGTCAGCATTAAGTTATGGAATAGTTGATTGGGAAGATTTTGAGGTGAGTACAGAAAGTATTTCAATGGGTTATAGCTATGATTTCGCCAAAGGTTTTTATGGAATGCCTGGTATAACATTAGAATATTGTAACCCTTTAGCCGAACTTGAATCAAATTATGCTGATCGTAGTCTTATAAAAATGAAAGGCTATAAAGAATTAAGGAAGGTTTTTACTTCTTATGGATTGGAATCTATTCATAAGGCTTTTACAAAACTAGAAGAAGAAGGAGAATTATTTCAATTAAATGGGATAAGTAACCTTATGATCTTAATTGGAGATCATGATAGTGGTGAGGCTTTTCCAATATTAGTTAGAGGTATTTAAACAAAGTACAACATCAGCTAATCTCCATCCATCGGGTGACGCACCCGCTGGTCGTAGTTTAGCCATTACGTTGTAATGGATTGATTAACTATCACATAAAATTAAGAAAGATAAAATATGAGATTATTCCTTTTCTGTTTATTTTTTATTGGTTTATACATTCAAGCTACAGCTCAAAAAGTAGACACTCAAACAGAGATCATTGAGTTAGCTACTATATTCCACAACAATCATGTAAAAGGCTCACCTGATGAATCTACACTTGAAAAACTCAAAAATATCAAGTCAAAAGAATTAGTTTTCTCTAAGAAGTTTATTTTAGAAATCATTACAGAACAAAATTCAATTATCTCAGAACCCTTTTTAACAAAACCAGACACTACAGATCTTAAAAATATTTACATTATTTCTCGACTGAATCATAAAATGTTCGGATCCGAAAATGTGTCTTTATTTGACGAATTAGCTATTCTAAGAGCCGAAAAAACACCTTATAATGAATTAGTCAATTTTTACTATGATTTGATTTTTAGTTTAGCTGAAAACAAGAATAAGGGATTGACTTTTGAAAAAATAAATTTTAATCTAGATGAATTCAACCTATCTAATGACGTTGAAAAAGGGATATTCTTTTTAAATTGTATGAATATATATTACTCTGGAATTAAATTTTTTATGGATTATAATAAACCTCCTAAGATGAAAGAGGCAAAAGAGTATATTAATAAGTATCCTAAATTTAATGGACAAGAATATTACAATTATAAATCTTTAGCTTTTCAGGACTTTGTGTTTAGACTTGACAAAAGAAAACCAAAAGAAAGCTTTAAACAGCATTATATTAATATATATCTGCAAGTCCTTTTTTATAACTATGTACTCCTAGTTGATGCCAATGATCATGAACAAACGGAGTTATATGAGCACTCCATTTTATCACAAAAGGAATATTGGAAGTTTTCCACTGAACCAGAGGTATTTGAAGAACTATATAAGATGACAAATTAAACACATTACAACATCGGCTATAAGTGCATTGTCCACACAGTGTTGCGGTCGACTCGACCTTAGCTGACACGCACGCACTATAACCTAGGCGTAATGCATATCGTAGCACAGTAAACTAATAAACTCAATTAAGGATGAAAAAATTAATCATTCTATTAATTATTATTTCAAGCTGTAGTTCTCATAGAGATTTATATAATCCTGAGGGTAAATGGATCTTAAATTATTGGTTACATCAAAATGTTGACTCTTCACTTTCTATGTATACAAACCCAATTTTATTTGAGTTTAAAAAAAATGGAGACTTAATTCATTCTCAGCTTGGTTATAAAGAAACTTCAAATAAATGGTCTATAAATAAAGATACTATATTATTTAATTCTTATAAGTCAGTAATTAGAAGGTTAGATAGTGATACTTTAATACTTCAAGATAATAATAATCAATTTGTTATTACTAGACCTAAAAAAGTGAAAATCAATAAGTCTAGCAATAAAATAAAAAACATCTTACAAAATAACATCTGGACTAATAAACAAGGAAAAGAATTAGAGTTTTTTAAAAATGAGACTATGATTGAATCTCAATTAATATATAATTATTTTGTTGGCGATACTACAAAATCAATTAATATAAATAATTGGGGGATAGCGGAATTTTATGAAGATTATTATCTCTATTATTATATTGACTTATTTAATAATACTGGATTTAAAAAAGGCATTTATCAACTAATCTCTATATCTGATAGTTCTTTCTCATTTTTTGATGAAAATGGAAAACTAATCTCTTATACTAATAAACCCCTTATATCTAATATTGACTCTACTTTATTACAAGGTAAATGGGTAAGTCATAACTCGAAAAATAAAAAATATAGACGAAATGCTTATGATATATATTCAGATGATGAAAAAATGATAATATTTGAAGGTGATCTAATAATGGAAATAGAACATGATGTTTTAACATTTCAGATAGATTCATTAAGAAAAATAAAATATAATTGGAGGCTGAATAAGTGTGGGGATGTATTATTTATAGATAAAATAGATACATTAGATAATGGAGAGAAAATCATTTATTATACGGATATCATTCACATCAACACAATTACAAAAAGTCTAATTAATTCTAGATTAGATAATTGGATTTTATATGATGAAATAAGTGATGAAAAGTCTTATTTATTAAATATATATCAAGATTTTGAGAAAATAGATTAAACAAACGCATTACAACAACAGCTATACAACAAGTCTCGGGCGACACGCCCTAGCTCGCAGTTTAGCAAATTCGTTAGAGCATATTACTCTCAATCATTATTCTACTAAAAAGTAAACTAAATTTTTATGAACAAAAAAATGAGAACAATTAAAACTTACTTTTTTATCATTTCTCTTCTATTCACTTGTAATATTCTTTATGGACAAGATGATCAAATATTTGAAGAAGTTGCAGTACCTGCGGAATATGAAGGAGGTATGGGAAAGTTTTATAAATGGGCAATTCAAGAATTAAAGTATCCGAAAGATGCACTGGAATCAAGAGTAGAAGGAAAGGTTTATGTGAAATTTATTATAGATGAAAAAGGTCAAGTTATTGATGATTCAATAGAAGTAGTTAGGGGCTTAAATGAATCATGTAATAATGAGGCTATTAGAATATTATCAGCATGTTCATCATGGACTCCTGCTAGAACACATAAAAATAAAAAGAAAGGATATAATGTTAAACAAAGAATGGTTTTACCGATACCATTTAAGCTTCCTAACAATTAAAACATGCTCTAACAATAGCTAATAAAAATGAGAAATTTACTTGTCCAATATATTTCAAAATTTATAGATCTAAGTCAAGATGAAATAGATGCTATGAACCAATACATCCCAATTAAAACATTTAAAAAAGGAACTGTAATCATTAGAGAAGGAGAAGTTTGTGACGTTTGTTATTTTAATTTAAAAGGTCTTGTAAGACAGTACAGGACAATAGAAGGTGAAGAAAAAACTACTTTTTTTTATACAGAGGAACAACCTCTGAATACCATAAAAAGCGTAATGGAAAAATCACCATCACTTTATTCCCTTTCCTGTTTAGAAGACACTACATTGGCAATCGGAACAACAGAAGTTGAACAAGACTTTTTTGAAAGATTCCCTCAATTTGAAACACTTGGAAGGTTGCTTACAGAGCAAAATAACGGTAAGCTTTTGGAGTCATTTGAGAATTTTAAACTACAAAGTCCAGAGGAACGATATTTCGATTTACTCCAAAAAAATCCATCGCTAATACAGCGGGTAGCACAATATCATCTAGCAAGTTATTTAGGGATGACGCCTGAGTCTTTGAGTAGAATTAGAAAAAGAACCGCTTCAAAGCCCTAATCGTTTTTAATTCCTTTTATCAACAACCATAAACAAAAGGAAAACTCTCCTATCATTGCAACCATCAACCCGGGATACGAAAGTGATTTATATTCCGGATTTATGAAATAGATCAAAAATTCAATTAGATGTCCAAAACAAGATAACATCAGCAGAATACCTATGATACTCGGGAATTTCCTAGATTTCCAAACCAAATACCCTAAAGGAAGAAGCCATAAACCAAAAAATATTTGAGCCGTAAGATACATATATAAATGTTTTGTCAGTGAAAACATCACATGTGTATGCAGGTCTAGTTGACTCCAAGCAAGAAATTCGTTCGTCAGTAATAGTATAGCAGAAAATTGGTAAAATGTACTCACACAAAGTAAAACTGAACTTGCTAGGGTAAACAGTAAAAACAATAATGACAATGTTCGATTATATTTTGTGAAAATGGAATGAAGTACTACAGCCAATAAGATGTAGCAAACAATCATAACAAAATCACTCAAGACGCCTAATCTGAATACAAGTTCTGAACTAAGGATGTTTGCAACCGTTTGACTTACGTTTCCTTCAACAATTACAATTGAACGGATGTATTCAGATGAACTACCAAATAGAATAACAAGTAGGTAAAAAATACCTGTAATTCGAGATCTCCTCTTTACGGAATTATTTTTTACTATTTCAATCATTTTTACTCAGTTGATTTATGCGTTTTAGTATATCTATAGGGCCTTTAGGAAAAAATGCTTTTAACATAAAGTTGGGGACATTCACAGTAGGTGAAATTTTTGCCGTTGTATTTATCTCGACTTTACCACTAATAAGCTTTTTAATTGTGAAAGTCATGCTATAATCAGTCAGACGATTTACCCCTAACGATCTGTAAGATGAAGGACTTGCTTCTATTTGGAATGTAGCTTTCTCATTTTCAGAATTTATACTAGAAATCATAAAGGCTACACAGTCCGAATTTTTAAATGGCCAAGTGGGCTCAAAAAAATAGTAGATCAGAGATTTATTTTCTGAAATAGAATCGAGTAATCTACTCTCTTTCTCATTGATTATTATTTTATGGTTTACTACGTTTTTTAGGATGTGTACACACCTTTCAAAATCAAGATCGAATTGAGTCGTCGCTTCGTACTCAAGAAATTTTTTCTTATCTGATTCACTTTTAACAGAATATACCTTACTCTTTACCAAAAAATTTCCATCTCTCGAAGTTTGAACTTTCCAATCAGTTTTAGTTTGAGAAAAAGCTGGTAGTGTAAGAATGGCTATAGTTATTAAAGTTAAAATTCTGCATTGATTCATATTTTTATTCTGCATTTTTTGTTTGACAAAGAAATACCCCTTTCAACAAACAAGTGATTGACTTAAGTTAAGAAAGTAAAAAAGCTATAACATACTGTATAAGTAATAGCTCCGTTCCGCTACCTAGAAAAGTCAGTGCATTTTAGTATTTTTCAACTAAATAGGTTCTATGGTTGGTTTTACACGCTACTACTCATACATGGGACGTAGGGCATTTGAGAAACCGCAAGAATCGGGTTTCATTACGTTTTGAGAATTGAGAATTTTGTCAAAACATTTAAAAGGAATTAATATGCAATTTGATTTTGACAATAAACAGAGAAAAGAAATACTCAAAACAGTTTCTGAAAAGTTGGAGAACTATTATAGCTCAACAAAAGATTTTAAAACCAATCCTGATTTGAACATAAAAGAAATCAGAGAATCTATACTTACTAAAGAATTAGCTAATGGCATTAGCCCTGATAAAGCAATCGAGCATGTAATAAAAGGACTTGAAACCTTTTCAGTTCATACACCACATCCTAAGTATTTTGGGTTGTTCAATCCACGTTCTAATTATGCAGGAATTATCGCTGACTTAATCACAGCTACTTATAACCCTCAATTAGCTGCTTGGAGCCATGCCCCTTTTGCCGTTGAAGTAGAGGAGTTAATAATTAGGGAATTTGCAAATAAATTTGGATACGATGGAAATGCAGATGGTGTTTTTACAACAGGAGGAGCTGAAGCCAATCTTACAGCTATGCTCTGTGCTTTGAACCATAAATACCCAAACTTTGCTAAAGATGGAACATTTGGTTTGGACAAAAAGCCTGTTGTATTTTGTTCAGTAGAGGCTCACCACTCTATTCAAAAAGCAGCAAAAGTTGTTGGAATTGGGTACAGTCTTGTAGAATCAATACCCGTTACAGATGAATTAAAGCTGGACACAGAGATTTTACAGCAAAAACTAAATGAACTTGACTCATCAGTTTATTCGCCATTAATGATTATTGGAACTGCTGGAACTACTGGCACAGGAACAATTGATGAACTGAATCAACTAAGTTTCATTTGCAAAAAGAATAACATTTGGTTTCATGTTGATGCAGCTTATGGTGGAGGAGCAATTTTAAGTCAGGATTTGAAACACCAGTTAACAGGCATTGAAAAGTCTGATTCTATTACTTTTGATGCTCATAAATGGATGTCAGTTCCAATGGGAACAAGTATCTTTTTGACATCGAAAAATGACATTCTTGGTAAAACATTCAGAATTACAACAGAATATATGCCTAAAGAGGCAGATAAACTTACGATTACCGAACCCTTTACACATTCTATACAATGGTCGAGGCGATTCATTGGTTTAAAAATATATCTTTCACTACTATTTTATGGTTGGCAAGGATATGAACAAACCATCAATCATCAGGCAGAGATGGGGCAGTATTTGAGAAATAAGTTATTAAAAAGTGGTTGGCTTATAAAAAACTATACAGGCTTACCAGTGGTGTGTTTTACAAAAGCAGATTTTGAAACAGATTCAAATTTCACAAAAGAAATATTGGATAAGATTTTAGCAAAAGGTAAATCATGGTTATCTGTTTACCCTATAAAAGGAATACCTACTTTTAGGGCTTGTATTACAAACTATAATACTACTGAAAAGGAAATCGATGAATTGGTTGATGAACTAAATGATGAAGTTACAGGCTATGTTGGACAATAAAACACATCAATATAATAAAATTGCAGAGGCAATTGCATTTATAGATGATAACCATAAAGTACAGCCATCTTTAGACACAATAGCTGAACATGTAAACTTAAGCCCTTTTCATTTTCAGCGTCTATTCAAGGAATGGGTAGGAATTAGTCCGAAAAAATATTTGAAATTTATCAGTTCAAGTTATGCAAAGGGTTTACTCAGGAAAAAAGAAAGCAACCTATCTGATACAGCTTTCGAAATGGGCTTATCTGGAACAGGAAGGCTTCACGACATGTTTGTAACGATTGAGGGCATGACTCCTGGAGAATATAAAAATGGTGGTTCAAGCCTTATAATCAATTATAGTTTTGCTGAAACTCCTTTTGGCGAAATCATAGTAGCAGCTACCAATAAAGGAATCTGCCATATGGCATTTAGCGAGAATAATGTATTAGCATTCGAGGAGTTACAAGGCATTTTCCCGAATGCAACATTCAATCAAAAAGTAGATAAATTTCAACAAGACGCTTTGTTTATTTTCCGTAACGACTGGACTAATCTAAATGAAATAAAATTACATTTGAAAGGAACAAAATTTCAATTGAAAGTTTGGGAAGCATTGTTATCCATTCCTTATGGAAATCTCTCTACTTATGGAGAAATAGCAGAAGCGATTCAGCATCCAAAAGCTTCGAGAGCAGTGGGAACTGCAATAGGAAACAATCCGATAGCCTACCTGATTCCATGCCATAGAGTAATTCAAAAATCGGGAAATTTTGGTGGCTATCATTGGAATCCAACAAGAAAGAAAGCTATGATAGGTTGGGAAGCTTCAATATTGGAAAATGAATAAAAACGCCCTACAACATTTTGTATAAGTAATGCAGACAAAGTGCTAAATATCAAGGTTTGTAGCCCGCTCAAACATAGTAGTGGTTTGACAGAAAACTACCACGCAATCTGCCACTACTCATACAATTTACCGTAAACCATCATTTAATGTAAACACACATAATGAAGTTAAATCCTCTAATTATAGCATTTGTTCTGACTCTTGTTTCGATTCAATTGACAGCTCAAAATTTCAAAAAAATAACTACTTCTTGTGACCTCAATTATCATGAAGGAGACACCTTAACAATCAAAGGAAAATTTAGTAGTTGTATGGAATACTCTAGTTTTGAAACCATTAAAACTGACTCTTGTTCATCAAGTTTTCAAATGGAATTGAACTTTAACGAGATTTCTGAAAATCAAAAATTAACATCCAATTTTCATAAGTTAAGTGGAAGGTGTGGTGGATATTTCAACTTGACCCTAACAGGAATTCTAAAAAAAGAGAGCAAAAATGGTTATGGTCATCTAGGGACAAACAATACTGAATTTGTTGTAATTGCTGTAGAGAAAATAGGGAATCTAAAATTTTCTAAACTAGAATAAAACGGCTTAAAACAGCAAGTTTCAGGCGACACACCCTCGCTCGCAGTTTAGCATATACGTTTGTGCAACATATTCAACTAACTACAAAAGTTATGGATAAAATTATTACTCAAGTATTATGTGCTATGTTATTTATTTCATGTAATACTTCAAAGAATAATAAACATTACATTGAAGAGAAAACTAGCTTTGATATTCTCAAAGATCAAAATATTCTAACTCATAAGTGGCTTAGAGAAGAATCTAATCTTTTAATGATTCATGAAACATTAAAAGCTTTTGGTTACCAGAAATTAATTAAAACTTTAAAATTAAATTCCTCACCTATAATTTATAAAGATATCTATATAAATAAAGATCTAACTTCATTAGTTGATTCTTTAATTTTATCATATGACACAACTGATATAGGCAGTAAATACTATTATGAATTTTGGTATAGACGTAAAGTGGAAAATAATGAAGAAGTGGTTTTTAATATCCTTAATGAAATTAAAAAATCAATGGATTTAGAAAAAATGGAAAACTCAATTTCTACTGAATTAGTTAATGACACATTACTTTCATTATTATCAATAGAATATAATACCAAAACAATATCAGATTCAATAGCTTATATGAATTACAATAAACTAAAAAGTTATGGATTTCATCAATCAGCATATAATCTCTTATTTGAAAGATATGAATATTATGATATTGATTGGAATAAAGATAAATTACAAAGCGAATTAACAGAGAGTGAAATCGAAGAGGTTCCTTTCATTAAAGACAATACAAAATAATATACGTTGCCCAACACTAGCTAAATCTCCATGTATCGGGTAACACACCCTCGCTCGCAGTTTAGCATATATGTTGGGCACAATATAAATAAGATCAGTAACTCTTGATATAGAATCATATTTGGTTGAAAGTGAAAATGGACCTTTCAGAGCAGTTCCATTTTATGAGCTCTCAACTGATGAATGGGTAATTTATCAAAACAAACAACCACAGTATCTGATAGATTTCAATCTTCGAGAATCTTCAATTGTCAAACAGGTAAAAGAATCAATGGACAAGGGGTTCGGCCTTAAAGAAATAATCTTTAAGTATGGATGTTACCTAGGATTAGATTGGACAACTAAACACAATATTAAAAGTCAGAAAATTGAAAACTCACAACAGACTGAAAAGGTCAAATTGGAGGTTATTGAATCCTTTGGAGATGTTGCTAATGAATTTGTTGTAATTGCTGTAGAAAAGATAGGAAATATAAAGTATTCTAAACTAGAATAAAACGGCTTAAAACAGCAAGTCTCAGGTGACACACCCTTGCTTGCAGTTTAGCAAATTCGTTTGTGCAACATTAAACGAAAACAAAAAATGATAGAAAATTTACCAAACTGGATCGATCTAACTTTTATCGTTACTTGCATATCGACAATAATTCTATTTCATTTTTCAAATGGAAAACCAAAAAAGTTAACCCTTCTGATTATTGTTTGGTCAACTATGCAATCCATATTGGCATATATCGGATTTTACCAAATTACAGATTCGATTCCTCCAAGATTTGGATTAGTACTGATTCCAACAACATTTTTGATTATCTATGGATTATTATCTAAACAGCAAAAGTGGATTTTTGAAAAGAGAGAAACGAAAATCAGCACTTTCCTACATTCAATTAGATTGCCCGTTGAAATAGTTCTATTCGGACTATATACACATAAAATGATACCAGGATTAATGACTTTTGAAGGCAGAAATTATGATATCTTTATGGGAATTACTGCTCCGTTAATTGGACTTTTATTCATGAAAAAAATAATTAGTAAAAAGGCTTTAATAGCTTGGAACGTTATAGGATTAATACTTGTGCTCTTCATTCTTTTTAATGGAATATTATCAGCTGAACTACCATTTCAACAATTTGGATTTGAACAGCCCAATCGAGGAATAAATTATTTCCCATTTGTCCTCTTACCAGCTACAATAGTTCCAATTGTAATTTGGACACATATTTCGGATATAATTAAACTAAGAAAAGAGATAAAAACGACAACACAACAAGATGTATAGTGCATACCCACTATACACAGAACGTTTGTGCAACATTAAAGAAAAAACAATGAAGTATATTTACTGCCTTTTACTAAGTTTTATTTCAACTAGTCTTTTGGGACAAGTAATCACTGAAGAGTTAGAAAATGAAATTAAGAGACGAGTAGAACTTGAAATTAACCCGAGCATTTCCATTGGAGTTTTATTACCTAATGGAAATACCAAATTTTATGGTTTCGGCTACTTTGAAAACAATAAAAAGCAACCAGATAGCTTAACCCTATATGAAATTGGCTCCGTTACCAAGACCTTTACAGCAACTCTTACCGAAATTTACCTGAAAGATTCTTTAGACAGTCCATTATCTTCCTTTTATTCAGCAACCAAATATCCAAACTTGGATAGCATTACACCCTCTGAATTAAGAAACCATATTGCTGGAGTCCCTCGGCTATCCAATCAATTCTCCCCTAAAGATTGGTCAGACCCTTTCAATGGCTACTCAAACGATATTTTACAAGTTGAATTACAGAATTTAAACCCTGACACTTCCAATATTTGGAAATATTCTAATCTAGGCTATGGATTACTTGGTAGGACTATTGAAATAGTGACGGGTAAATCTTTTGAAAATTTAATGAGTGGTCTCTTAGATGATGTAGGGATGGATAATACATTTCTATCAGTTCCTACGGAAGAAAATCAGAATATTGCGAAGCCTACTAATATTGGCACTGCAAATAGTAATTGGAATTTTACAGGACCGAGCAGGTATGCAGGTGGTTTAGTTAGTAACACTAAAGACCTTTTAAGGTACTTACAATATCAAAAGCAAAACAATCCTTTATTTAGTTCTGATGACTTACAGAACCTTATTCAAACAGGAGTTCCCAACTTAGGAAAAGACAGACTGTTTTACAAAGACGGATGGTTTGTTTTAAAACCTGACAGCATAACCAGTGTTCTTTTGCATAATGGAGGGACTGGAGGATTTATTTCATTTGTAGGCTATAATAGAAATACAGGCACAGGAGTTGTAATCCTTTCCAATTCAGTGAATGTGGTTGATGATATTGGAATTAACATCCTTTATCCGACATTCAAAATAAATCATCCCGAACGCACAATAACTTACGAATTAGCAGAAGAAATAGACGCAGGAAATATTGGTAGTTTAGTTAGCAAATATCAAAAACTAAAAAGTGAGGAATATCCAAACAATGTCTTAGACACTTACTGGTTGGAGCGTTTCCATTTTGGGAAGGGTAATTATAATATTAGTACTCAGTTAAGTGACATTATGATACAAGAATTACCAGATGATTGGGAAGTACACGATATAAAAGGACAAAATCTAGAACAGTTGGGAGACTATAAGAATGCTATTATAGCCTACAAAAAAGCTTTAAAATTGAATCCAGAGATGGAAGTGCTAAACGAAAAAATAAAACGTTGCACAACACTATATAAGAGATAATAGCTTCTTGTATCAGCTACTATGCTTATACCGGTATGCATAGATTTAATAATTAAACTAAAATAACCCACCTACACATAGTCAAGCTCTTTTTATTTTTTTCATATCTCAAAAATAAAAAGAGCTTGAGCTTGCATTACCCATCGCACAACACACAAATTTCTCTTCATTGCTTCCATTTCGACCTCAAAGCCCAAAATTCGACTTCAAAAACAAATTTCTAAAAAGGAACAGATAGCTCTTCATTTTTGCAAAAGAGTTTAAAAGTATTTTGACTGAAAACAATATAAAAATTGGTTGAAATATCAAAAACAACATAATCCTAGTTCAACAACTTTTTAATAAAGAAAATATGAGAAATCTATTTAAATTATTTACAGTACTCCTCTTGTTTTCATGTAGCAAAAATGAAGAACCTCAAGAACAGATTAACCAAGATACTCTTCAAAAACAGGTGAACCAAGATGCTCTTGTCTCAGCTTTTTTTGGGCTTGATAATGCACTACCAAGTATTCTATGTAATCAACTAGGAAGCCAGTTAGATGGCATGCCTGTTAATTTTAAATTTCCAATAGACGCATCCAGTTTATCGGAAACGGATTTTGAAGTGGTAGATAGTCTTGGAAATATACATACCCCTATGTGTGTTTCTTTGGCTCCTGCTAATGAAAATGGAGAAAATCGAACTGTGCTTCTGTTTGGTGAATTTGGTACTGCTGTTACCAACCCACCTGTTGAAGTTAGAGTTGTAGGGGATTTATTTACAACTGACATATTATCTGGAGAATCCGCTTGTTCAGAAATCATAAACCTAAACGGAATCATTACCACGAATGTAATTCCGCTTTCTGATGGACCAAGTTTATTCTTTGCCCAAAGAATTGATGGTAATATCAATGAATGTAATTCAGGAACACAAACGATTCAAGTTGCTTGGAATGGTGGCGTTACACCGTATATAAGTGGTGATTCCGAATCTGACTTGTTTCAATACTATATTGGCTATTCTGACAGTTCTGGAGTTCTAATACCACATGTACCTATTTCAATAACAGATATAAATGACAATGACAACTTCCACCAACTTTGTTTTTCTACTAATGATGAAATTGTTAAAATTTCAATGATGGCTTACACAGTTGAAGACCCAAACCATGACCCCAATTTATATAGCGAAATTGATGTTAGTTCTTGCAATCCTTAGGCATGTGTTGAGGAGAAATTTTTGTTGAGCATCGTCTTGGCGACGAATACTACATCATTTATGACTTTTGAGGGCGAAATATTATTGAAGGAAAATGTTCAGGAACTAAAATATATTTTAAATTGTTGGTTGATAATTACTAAAATTTTAAATGTCAAAAAATAACAGAAATACTCTCATTAGAATTGTTTTGGTATCGTTTTTTTCTATCGCTGTAATGCGATTAGTTAGCATAGCCATGCCTGAAAAGACAGAATATCAATTGCAAATTCCAAAGGAATTATTTTTATTTTGTTACTTACTATTTTTGAATTTAATTATAGAAGGGAGCTTATTTTTTGATAGATATTTGAACAGAAAAAGACCTTGGTATTACAATCCACAAAAAAGGCTTTTCATTCAAATAGGAATTATCATTCTATGGACATTTATATGCATCGCGATACCATTTACGATCCAGTATTTTAACAACGGTCAGTCCTTGATTTATCCCAACGCACCAGTTATCATATTTATATGCTCTGTTATTTTTTCAATTGGTTTTATTAGTATTTCTATAGCTATAAACTTTTTTAAGCAATGGAAAGATTCTCTTCTAGATGCAGAACATTACAAACAAGAAAAACTCAAGGCAGATTATCGTGTTTTACAAAATCAGGTAAATCCACACTTCTTGTTTAATAGTTTAAATGTGCTGATTTCAGAAATAAAACATAACCCAACAAATGCAGAAAATTTTACACGAAAACTATCGAAAGTATATCGATATGTTTTGCAAAGTAAAAATCACGATTTAATTTCCTTGAACAAAGAACTTGAATTTATTGATTCTTTTATTTTTCTGCATAAGGTCAGAATAGGAAATGCTTTAGAATATGTAGTAAATATTTCTAATGAAATACAACCAATGCAAATCCCTCCTTTAACCTTACAAATTTTGATTGAAAACGCTCTCAAACACAACATAGCAAATGCAGAAAATGTTCTGAAAATTTCAATCGAAAGCGGTAGTGATAACACTTTAATCGTGAGTAATAACTTACAAATTATTGATACAGTCAATTCAACATACACTGGTTTAGCTAATTTAAGCAAGCGATTTGAACTCATTAAAAAAGATGGTTTTACTTATGGTAAACAAGAGGGGAAATTTGTGGTAACCATTCCTTTAATCGAAGAATAAAATGATAAAAGTAATAATAATAGAAGACGAATTACCAGCACAACGCTTACTAAAAGAAACATTGCAGGAAATCAATTTTGAAACAAATGTTATTGGGTGCTTAAATAGTATAAAATCTGCCGTGGAGTGGTTTCAAAACAATCCACATCCCCATATTGTTTTGTTGGATATTCAATTATCGGATGGCCTTAGCTTTGAAATTTTTAAGCAGGTAAAAGTTGAAAGTGCTATTATTTTTACAACTGCTTATGATGAATATGCCATCCAAGCCTTTAAAGTCAATAGCATTGACTACCTGTTAAAACCAGTAGAAAAAGATGAGTTAAGATCTGCCTTTGAAAAATATCATAACTACAATAAGAAATATATTCAGGAACAGAATTCCAATATTGATTTTTCCGAACTTGCTTCTTTAATTAAAGGTGAAAAGACTGAATACCGTAAACGCTTTCTGATACACTCCAATGAATCATTTTTTCATTTGCCTGTTGAAGACATTGCACTCTTTTACAGTATGCGAGGCGTCACTTTTGCTGTTACTTTCGAAAAGAGAGAATACCCAGTTAATTTTTCACTCGAAAATTTAAAAGATCATTTACAGCCTGATAATTTTTTCAAATTAAATCGTCAATTCATAGTGAATATTGATGCTATTAAAAGAGTCCATGCCTATTTTAACGGGAAATTGAAAATTGAAATGCAACCATCTCATTCAGAAGATATTATAATCGGAAAAGACAAAGCAGCATCTTTTAAACGTTGGTTAGATAGATGAACAAATAGCAGAGAAAAAGTAGCTAACATATAGCAAATAGAACGTTTACGGAAGTTCACTGCTATTTACGTACGCCGCCAAATCGTTATATTACCCGTAAGAAAATATTTAAAATATGGCTATTAATATGAATAAGATCAAAACAAATTTCAACGTTTTGGGGCAGTGCAAATTTGAAAGTTTATCGTTGTCTACTGCCCAATATGTTTACAACCATAAATATCATTTTTAATATCGAGGATGTTGAAAATGATATCAAAATTTTAAAATCGATAAACATTGATTTTCTTTGTAATACAAACTTTTAAAAAGGTTACTTACAAGTGACACTATGCCTATATCTTAGCCATAACATCTTCAGAATTTATTTATCAACGAAATCAAAAGCAGACTACCTTGAAATATTTCCTTAAACTCATATTCCTATTTTTAAACATATGGAATTGCTCGGCACAAACAAAAACGGTTAACAAAAACATCAAACTTATAAGTTTAACGTATATACATGCTGATACCACAAAAGCAGATAATGATCAAATCGTTACTTATGACTATGATGAAAAACAAAGAATCAAGAGCTACACAATTAAAAGTGAAGCATTTGAAAGTACTGAACACTTCTTTTATGAAGATGGAAAAATATCAAAAATCATTTGGGAAAATTCTAATGCAAAATGGAATTCGGAATCTATTTTAAAATATAATTCAGAAGGTCAACTCATCGAGTTAACGAAGTATAATACAGGTAAATCCTACTCAGGTGATACACAGAAAAATGTTTTTCAATTAAAAGGCTTCTGTATAACTTATCTCAAACATGAAAAAAATAAAATAACCTCAACTTTAGTAAGTAATTATGAAGTAGATAATAAGATCCCTGATCAAGTAAAAGTCATTCACCTTGATTCCAATAAAAACTGTACAGTTACTGAATATGTTAGTGGCTTTAATAATTATCAACCTCCTAAATGTACTTATGATAATCATTATAACCCTTCTAATCTGATTTATCCAAAGTACTTACTTGGATATATAGAGTTTAGGCAAGGCAATAAACTAACCGAGGGGGACAACATATCGTACGAGTATAAATATAATCATTTAGGTTATCCTACAGAGGTAAAAAAATTTGTTTCCGGCAAACTCAAAACCACGTCTTTTTATACATACAGTAAATAAAAGAATAGCGAACACCAACCACCGTTGACACAACCACTCACAAGTTTAGTCATCACATTATATACAACAGCATAAATAGTCTTTTCAATAATGCTATCTATGGAGTATAACATACTCTCCCCCCTATTCAGAAGATTCTTGTCAAAGATGTTAACACAATACATAATCAGACAATTACACTTTTTATATCATCATTTCATACCCCTCTCATACCTTTTTCCTACCCTTATACTATCCATTTTTTTGAGTGTACAAATTAGATTTACCCTTAAATAAATTTTAAACATTAAATTTACTGGTATGGAAAAAAGTATCTTTTTATTCTTCATTTTACTTTTGACTAACACTTTTGTGTTTTGTCAAGAGGATAAAGATTCCTTGGCAGACAACTATATCTATCCTCCTAATTCTTACAATAATTTTGATGGACTTACACCTAAAGAAAGTTGGGATATTCATAAAGCAGCTTACATCAAACAGTTAAAAGCAAAAGGTGTTACAGGTAAGGAATACAAAAAAAGTCTGAATGAGTATGAAAAACAAAAGGCAGATTTTTTAACCAGAGTAGAAGAACAAAATAGAATTGCCGAAGTTCAGAGAAAGAAGAATGAAGAACAAAGGGCTAAAAACAAGATCCAGAGAGAAAAGAACGAAAAGCAAAGGACAAAGAATGAGATTCAGAGAGAGAAAAATGAAGAGATAAGAAAGAAATACCAAAAGTGGATAGATAACACTGAAGAAATTCTAAGTAAAAATATCATAATCTCTAGTCAAATAGATAATAGTAAACCAATATCATTTACAGTTACATCTAATAAAACACTGTATTTAGGTATCAGAGCACACGTAAAATCTGGTACTACTTTAATTGAAATCTTCAACCCAAAGGGAAATAAAGAAGGTGAACTGTCTTTAAAATCACAATTGGGTTCAAATAATAGAGAATCAGAATATACTTCCGGAGCCTTTGATAAAACGATCTCAACTACAGAAGTTGGTGAATGGCAAATAAAAATCTCATCCCAAAAATCGAATGGTAATGTTGCCATGTCAGTTCGTCAATCTATTAAATCTGTGATGAATGAATAAAGTAATAAAAAATATAATTGCTATTCTCATTATCATCTTGTCTTTTAAAAGCAATGGATTTTCAAATACTATTGGTCATATTTCTGGCAAATTGATATTAGATGACACTTGGGATAGAAAAGTATATGTGTCATATCTCAAAACATTTGAAAAAGAAAATGCTGTTTCGAATGATATAATAATTACAAGTGCTACAATTGATAGTCTCGGTAATTTTAAGATTGATTTAGATAAGATACCAACTCAATGGTCCTTTTTTCGATTGCATATCGTTAAAAAAGGAGTTTCTCCCAACTCGCTTGTTATTGGTAGTATGGACGAAAACTTTTTACTCTTAATCGCTAAACGTGATTCTGAAATAAAAGTGTTCAATAAAGGAGGCAGACCAATATTCGGAGAGATAAGCATTGAAGGAGCTGATTACATGAAGACTTTTGACTACATTAAGAAACTATCTAATTACCCCAATTCAATTGACTATGACCAATCAATAATTGAAAAGGAATTTATTAAAGAGGTAGTCTCGGAAAAGCTAAAAGTAATTGCGGATAGTTGCAAGCATCCATTGGTTTCTCTTTATGCCATCTATCAAACTGATTTTCAAAAAGACTATTTCGTTAATCCTATATTCTACGAGGACTATTTGTCAAAATGGGAAAATGAGAACAGTTCATATTTTAATTCTTTTCGACAAAAATTTCCTAATAATGAGTATGGTTATACTACTATAGGTAGTAAAAAACACCTTATCTTTTTAGTCAGTGCTGTTTGTTTTCTGTTGGTAGGCGGGTTAATATATTCTAAATGTAAAAATCATAATATTAAACAGCTAAGTATTCAAGAACGTAAAATATTTGACTTATTAAGAAATGGACTGAGCAATAAAGAAATATCAGCTGAATGTAATATTGAATTAACTACCGTAAAGTCACACATAAGCAGTATTTACTCCAAACTAAAAATAAAATCTCGAAAAGAAGCGATGGATTTTAAAGTGTAAATCGATAAACAACAAAGATATGATTAACCTTACAAAAAAATAAATCAGAACGTAAAGGAAACTCTAGTGAAATAAAAGAGATCAATACGATTTAATTTGGATAGAAAGCCAATTGATCCTAACTAATAACTTTATTTCATAAGGTCTATTACTCTACAACTCGAATTATTAAGCCGATAGGCATCACTACGAACTGAAACCTCATATTTGATTTTTGTTACATATCGACACCTTTCTCAAAATGAAATATGGTCACTTGATCGTAATACCAGTAGCTTGGTCAGATGGCATTTGAGAAAAAGTAGTACTCCGACATGATCTGATTTTGAACCGAATTGACCTTCTAATAAACGATTCCAGTTATTCTATAACCCATATTTGAGGAGAAATGAAATCTTAGATCTCATACCCAATGAGATGAATTATTAATGAAATTCTATGGATACTACTATTACAACTTTTCGTACTCTTCAACATACGATCTTCACTCTTTTACTATTTATGGCCTCAGTTGGAACAGAAGCAGCATTATTGGCTACAGCAATAGATATCACTGCCAACGAGCCTAATGTAGACTATTATCTCTTCGGTAGAGATCAAAATGGCGATACTCTAGACGACTCAGACTTCATTAGTGAAGGTACTCATACTGATCGATTTGCTGGAAAGTTTTCCAATACCGACGCCTCAGATTGGATTACACTTCAAAACAACTCAGGTACTTTCTTATTCAATGGCAGTAATGGTGTAAATAAACAATCTTGGATGGGTGCTACCTTAAATTTTGATATACTATTGGATCAGAGTTACAATAACACCTATGTACCCAAAATCATCATCATCTGTATGAATAACGGTGTTGAGAAAAAATATATCATCGATATTAGTGATCAGGTGGATTTGAATCTGAATACCTGGCAAAATATAGCAATCAGTTTTACTCAGGAAAAAGAAACCTCTCCTACTACCAATAGTGAAGGCGTGATTACAGGAGGAGAATACCAAAATACATTTGCAAACAACATAGCACAGAATGCCCAGCGCTTTAAAGCGATTAGATTTACCACTTATTATGCAGGTTCTGTTACTCAGGCAAAATTTAAGCTTAGGGACATGCATGTAAAGGGTACTTTTGAGTGGGAAACGCAAAACACTTCTTTTGTGCATAAAAATGAGAACAACAAGAATGCTACGATGATTTATCGTTACTCTAAAAAAGCAAGATGGTCTGACACCGATAAAATTCCCGCATTTATATTTCTACATGGTAATGGTGGAGGAGACAATGCGTTAGGAAGTGATGCACAATGGTCTTTGTACGAGCGTCCTATTGCGGCAACTAAGCATTCGTCATATATATTTGAGCCTAAAAGTGGTAATAGTGGAGGTAGTTTATCAGATCATCAGATCAATGAATTTTTAGATCATATTATTTCCAATTACAATGTAGATCCTGATCGAATTTATTTAGGAGGTTTCAGTGCCGGTGGAATAGTAACTTCTCGTTTCTTAACCACTGATGGAGCAAATCGATTAGCTGCAGCCTATTTTATCAACGGGGCCATGTTGCAATCATTGAAGAACTACCAAAAAATGGATTGGAGTCGAGTGACTAATTTATCCACTTGGATTATTAATAACTTAGATGACCCAACAGTACCACATAATAAGACTAGCAATAGAGAAGGTTCTACATCTCGTCTTAACAATGTACTAGTAGCTAATGGTGCTAATAATGTACTTAGACTTCATGAATCGGGTGCACATTCTATTAAAATTCCAAGAAACTTCTCACCTAGCTTTTTGGAGTTTATTTATTCAGCTAGAAGAGGTGGTACTCCAATCAACACTGCCCCATCAATATCCGATGCTACATTTAACATTAATGAGAATTCGGCAGTTTCTTCAGTTGTTGGGACAGTTTCAGCTTCAGATCCCGAAAGTGATGTTCTTACCTTTTCAATAGTTTCAGGCAATAGTCTAGGTGCATTCCAAATCAATGCAACTTCAGGTAAAATAACGGTAGCTGATAACACACCTCTAGATTTTGAAACCAATCCTTCATTCAAACTTACCATTCAAGTAAGTGATGGGGAGTTTACTGATGAGGCTTCTATTATTATCAATTTAAATGATATTGATGAGAACACTGCCCCATCAATATCCGATACTACATTTAGCATTAATGAGAATTCGGCAGTTTCTTCAGTTGTTGGGACAGTTTCAGCTTCAGATCCCGAAGAAGATGATCTTACCTTTTCAATAGTATCAGGCAATGGGCTAGGTGCATTCCAAATCAATTCAAACACTGGTGAAATTTCTGTAAATGATAACTTTATTCTTGATTTTGAAACTAATCCATCTTTCCAACTTACCGTTCAAGTAAGTGATGGTAAGCTTTCAAATGAGGCTTCTATTACTATCAATTTGAATGATATTGATGAGAACACTTCTCCATCAATATCCGACGCTACATTTATTATTGATGAAAATTCAGATGTCTCGACAGTTGTTTGTACTGTTTCCACTTTTGACAATGAAGGTGATGACCTTACCTTTTCTATTGTTTCAGGAAATGACCTAGGAGCTTTCAAAATTGATTCAAACACTGGTGAAATTTCTGTAAATGATAACTCCATTCTTGATTTTGAAACCAATCCATCTTTCCAACTTACCATTCAAGTTAATGATGGGGAGTTTTCTGATAAAGCTACTATAACTATCCACTTGAATGATGTGGACGACACTAATATCGTATTAGGACTATATGATGATATCGGTAACGTTATATCAGTATATCCGAACCCCACTTATGACTTTGTTAATGTAGATTGGAGTGATTTCGAATATGCAGTAGTTTATAACCTTCAAGGCAAGGAAATTATTACGTCTCAACTAAGAACACTTGATTTACGAAGTTTGAATCCAGATGTCTATTTAGTCAATGTATTTGGAAAAAATAGTAAGCGTATTAGCCTTAGAGTTCTTAAAAAATAATTACTATCTAGTTAGATTTCAAACTTAACAACAAATACCCCACTGTTCGTAGTATTAAGCAGAAAAGCGATACTACGAACAGTGTTGGTTACTAAGTCATCCACTTAAACATTCTGAAATGTTTTGAGAAACATATTAGTCTTAATAATAGTTGAACACCAATTTAAAATGAAAGTGCAAATTACCTAATCATTTCATTTACTGTACTAACTACCATCTTGTTTTGTAATACAATAACCTATATCTTTAAATCATCTTTCAACAATCTAAATAACAGCAAACTAAAAACAATAAAGCAAGCTCATCTGTATAAATAGAAAAGTTGAAAGGAGTAATCAATAAATACAATAATGTTACAACTTTCCCTTATGTTGATTAACAGAATTGTGTGTACATAATATTTAACCTCATCACCAAAAAAATGAAAACTTTCCATCTAATCTTATTACTAATCATTCCTTTTTACTGTTTCTCCCAAAATCAAGTAACAGATCTTACTTTCGGTAAGAAAATAGTGATGAAATCTGAACTTCTATCAGATTCGGTAGAATGTTGGGTTCGTATACCAGAACGATTAAATCAAGCAAAAAAAGATTCTGTCTCCTTACTAGTGTTGCTAGACGGAGATGAATATTTTAAAATAGCATCTGACGTTGCAGAACTTTATGAATGGTCAGATAAAATGCCTTTAACTGTGATAGTTGGATTACCAAGTACAGTAAAAAGCCGATATAAATATTATACACCTACAAACATAAAGAACTTGAGCAGTGAGGAGGATAGTATTTTATACTCATCAACAGGTAACTTTGGTCTTTTTGAGGCCTCATTATCCAAAGAAATAATCCCTCAATTGGAAAATTATCTTCAAGTTAAGTTTACCGAAAAAACATTATTTGGTCATTCTAATGGAGGATTGGGAGCGATGTCATTCTATATTTCAGAAAATCAAATTTTTGATAAATATATAGTAGCAAGCCCAGCAATTCTTTGGGATAATTATTTCATCCAAAAAAACATCTCGTCTAAACTGAGAAATGAAGCTCTCTATTTAACGCTAAGTAATAATGGATGGGACTACTCATTAGAATCATACGACACCCTAATTGGAATTTTAGAGAAGACAAATAAACACTTTAAGTTTAAATTGAATGAAGAAGAAAGTCATTCGACTAACGGCTTACGTACTTTGTTGGATGGTTTAATTTATGTCAATAATAAAAACAAAAAAATACAGTAACTTAACAGCAGCTATTACTCACAATAAGCATTATGCAATAGGTAATAGTCAAGATCTTTTGGTCTCCAAAAAATTTGGTGGAACAATGAGATCATTAAGAGGCTTCAAGGAGATACCTTGAGGCCTTTTTTACGGTTAGACTATCCAACGGTAGATGATCAGGTCGTTTTTATCACAAAAATTAATATTGTGTTATCCAAAATACTGTTTTGTGCTCTTCTCTATCGCTTATCTCTTTTAAATTGAAACGTATTTCTTCACTATTTTAAGTAGTATACCGGTAGGCTTTACTCTTGGTCTAAGTTGAAGACTCAAACAATCTAATAATTCTCAGTGAGACTATACTCAATGAACATTGTCTAGCTATTATTCTCCACTAATTATAAAATTGATCTTATGAAAACAAAGTTTTTAAAAATAGATACACCCTGCAAAGAAAATTGGGACAATATGAGTCTGAATGAAAAGGGACGCTTTTGTGAAATCTGTTCAAAAACACTAATTGACTTCACACAAAAAAATGGCTCACAAATCATTAAAGAAATCAATAATAATGAGAATTTATGTGTTAGATTAACAAGTGAGCAAGAGAGGATACCGTTTGTAGAAATTAAAAAAAATAATGAAAATAAATTACCCTATTCGAATGTAGCAGTAGGATTAATGATCGTCACATCATTATCCTTCAATCAAACTTCAGAGGCCACAAACGTACCATTACAAGCTGATCTTGAACAAACTTCTAACAATGATCTATGTACTGATAAAAGTATCAATACTTCTACACTTAAAAGGTCTACTTTATTTAGTGGTCAAATTACTTCAGAAAATGGAGAAGTGGTAGAAAATGCAAAGATCACATTTATCACAATCAATCAGATATTTTCAACTTACACTCTAAAGGATGGTACTTTTTCAATTAAAATTCCAAAGGAGTTAATCGATGACGAAAATGTTGTGAGAGTTTCTTATGATCAAATAATAAATCATAAGACAGATAATAAAAAATTTGTTGGTTATGAGACCACTGATTACGTATTAACAAAACATGAAATATCTTCTGAATACGACATTAAAGCGACGCGCATTAGACATATAATCGGCAAAGTTCGTGTAATGAAAGATGATGAAACTCCTGTAGTATTAAGCGATGGTAAGGAAATGAACTACAATGAATTTATGGATGCTAAATTTGCAAGGAATAACACTACTATAAATTTAGAAAACAAGGTGATTTACTTCTTTAAATCTGAATCTGCCGTTGCTTTATATGGAGAAAAGGCAAAATATGGATTATATATTTTAATGAATAAAGAATAGAAAGGAGATCACTTTTCTATTAGAAAACATCTGAGTATTAATTCTTAAACTAACTTGACATAATTTCTTTATTAACAGAATCGATTATAGGATAATTATTTTGGAGGATACTTTTTTTATGCCCTATTTTGGAATTATTCATCTGAAATAGGTTAAAATTTATTTCAGATGAAATCATTGCTCTTGAAGTGATAAACCATGTGATGACTATCCAAATATCTAACTATACACAATAGTTCTCTTAAGCGGTATGTAACAGTAGAATATAATCAACAGAAAGAGCTCCGTATATTATATTTAAAACACTCCTAAAATTTATAGTCGATTTTAAACTAATGAAACATTGTATCTTCTTATTCATTCTTCTTCCAATATGTAGTTTTGGACAAATACTAGATGGAGAATATTTATCAACATTAATAGTCGAGTCAGAAAAAAAACCAAGTGGTACTTTAAATTCAATGAGACATCAATTAATATCACTTAAGTTTAATAAAGACGAAAAAAGTGTGGTCTTTAAGAATCTGAAATACGACAAAAGTACTCCTTCAAATTATACTCAAACTGGTAATCGAATTACATTTATAGACCACCATAAAGGGAGTTATATAGTTGAAAAATCAGATGGATTGATAATTTTAACTCATAACATTAATGATAGCACATCTACTTCGATGTACTTAATTGAGCTCCCTCCAAAAAGATCAAATTTAAATAATAGAAATTCTTTACATACAGGGACATTAAAAATTAATCACGAAAAAACGCAAATCAAGACCACTGGCTTAGGCTTAGTATTCACCTCTAATATTCTTGGTAATCGGGAATATAAAACTAATAAAGTGAATTGTAGTGGTTATGCAATATTCTACTTAAAAAATTCAATCAGGAACCCTATGCCTGTCTTTATTGTAAAAAATGGTACTGATTCTAAAATGAGTGGAACTTTGTTAGTTTATGATTTTTATAATGAATCAGATGTAATATTACAGAAGTATAAATTTCAAATAAAAAAATGACTATAATTGAGGATAAGTTAATGGGATAACATCTCATATTACAACAAACTCAATTGAAACTAACACAGAAGAAAAGTGCTTCAATTTGAATATTTCATACTAATTGTCACCTATACTGCATTAACAATTTCTTTGTTTCTGCAAATATTGTGTTACAATAAAAAAATGGAAAATAGAGAGACAGTTGGGTTTACACTCTCGCTACTCCTACTATTAATTTCCATTAGTGTTTCTCCATTATTTCCAGAAGAGAAAACCACTACACTTTCTACTTTACTGTGTATGATTTTGGTTGCCTGTGCGACTTTTCTGGATACTTTGGGTCTCCAAAAACATTCTATCCCAGACAAATTCAAAAAGATACATATTGGGATATCAATCGGATTGGCTGTAGTTGTGATCGTATCGAAACTATTGGGTAATATGCTTTATACACAATGGGCTGTAATTGTCTTTTTAATTATAACGATAGTGGTATCAATGCTTATCACAAGGCAGACCAAACCAATCCAACAATTTCAGCATTTGGAGAAATCAAACCGGGTTTTTGCACTCACTTTTCTAATACTAACTCCTATTTATCTGATTTTCCATTATGCCTTCGAAAACGAGTATCAGCATTTTCAGATAGGGTTTCTATTGTACATTGCATTTACAGCTTTAGCAATTCGAAAGATTTATGATGATATGCAAAGGTTGTCTCTTATCAATAACGATATCGCACCCAACAAACAGCAGTTCAAGAACTATGCACTTACGAAGCGGGAACAAGAAATCGCCTCTTTACTTCAAAAAGGGGTGACTTATCAGAAGATCGCTGATCAACTTTTCATTTCATTACCCACAGTAAAAACCCATGCGAGTAACATCTACAAAAAGTGTGGTGTGAAAACTCGAAATGAATTATCCAATTTACTTATTAGGTAATGAACTTTTTTAAAGTAGTAGTAAAGTATACTTTCACTCATCATAAACCCAGCACTTAAGTCTTGGGTTTATGATAAAACGACAACAAATCAATAACTCACTGATTATCAACTCTCATACTTTTGTATGATATCCCTTTTTTTAGTCGAAATCATACATTTACCCGATTGTGGCTCCCTTATATCTCCTATAGTTTTGCTTCAAAAATTTAGATTATGAAGTACAAATTATTACTCCTCACATTTATTGGATTTTATTCCATTCTTTCAAATGCTCAAGATTTAGCATCTTCAACTGAAGTATCTAGAAACACAAACTTTTATTCTTCGAAGAAAAACAGTTCTCGTAAAGATTCGATTCAAAGTAAAACCAATAAGTTCTTTATCGCTTATGATCTTGGAGAAGCAATCTTTAATCAATTCAAATCTCTAGGAGGTGAAGTAGGTGTAAGGTTTAAGAATGACCATCTATTTAGAGTGTCTTTCACACATCTGTTTTTAACTGAAGAACATCTGTCATCTGATTTTGTAAAAGCTGTAGATGGTGAAAATGTTGAAGGCAAGCAATTCGGTTTCGAATTGTTCTACGACATTCCGGTCTTTTTCAAAGGCCTTTATATTGCCCCTTCTGTTGGGTATTATGATCATGAATACAGGCATACTATCTCAAATGAAAAGGTGCAACAATCTTCTTTCACCGTTGGAGGTGCAATCAGCTTTGTAGAAACCGATATTTTAAAGGTCAAAGGTCTTTATTACAGAGTTTCGCTTCCTCTTAGGTATACACTTGATCCTATTGAAGAAACGCAATTAGGGGATGCCACCATCAAGAGTAATCAGTTTGATAACAATATTTGGTTTTTTGTTGGGTTTCAATTCTAATCAAATGAATAAGAAGATTATCACAATCCTAATCAGCTACTTATTCGTTGTCAATATTTATGCTCAAGAAGCTATAAATCAAAAGAGAAGATTGGATTTTGCACAAATGTATCTTGAAACAGGAGGGAATTTTTTCCCTCCATTTACAGGAAAAGAATTGATAAACGGTGAAGTGACACCGGTGGATTATTCCGCTACTTTAAACCCCTACATCACATGGGGTGGATTTCATTTTTGGGGGCATGCAGAATTTTATGTTTCATTTCCTTTAGGACAAATAAATTTAAATGGAAATGAGGCCCAACATCAATTACTACATGCTGTGGCAACAGGTACAAGAGTATATCCTTGGGCTATGAAAAAAGGCAAAATACGTCCTTATTTTGGGGTTAACTGGGGATCCTTGACGTTTACACAAATCCCACAGTCAGGTGAAAAGTATACTACGATTGCCAAAGACTTTATGTTGAATTTTGATGCAGGGTTGATGTACAATTACAAAAAACTTGGTGTTAGATTGGCTGTCAATTATTTCTCCAATAATAAATGGCAATATCCACTCAGTAAAACTGAAATGACAGAAATTGTTACGCCCTCCTATTCCCTCCAATTTGGTCTTCTTTATTCCTTTGATGCTACAAAAAATAATACGCAGAAAAATATAGACCAATGGAATAGCTATCCTAATATATCCAAGCTTTCTTATGATGCAGTGGCATTTGGTGACTTCTTTATTGGCGTAGGACCTTCTCAATCGTTTTCACTCTCTAATTCAGAATACAACACACAGGAATTTCCTTATTTACAACAAAAATTGGCTTCTTCTGCCTATTTCGATTTTGCATTGGGGTATCACTTTAACAGACTTAACTTTTTTACCGCCATATCTTTTAGGAATCCCACTTATACTACCAAAGGGTTTGGTACCAAGCAAACTATAAAAAAGCAGTCAGTAGCCATAGAATTGAATAAATTTCTCATCGACTTTTCTGGATTCGCTCCATATATTGGCCTTAATATCGCTCATGACAAAATTGAATACATAGAAGATGTAGATGGGTTAAAACGTAAACTTCGTTTTACAGCTTTCGAACCGGGTATCACTTTTGGATGGGATATTGTCCCCGGAAAAACAAATGAAGCTTTTATTCTCAGAACAAATTTAAGATGGTTCCCCTACTCCAATTTTAAATTGGATGGAAAAGCCTTTGACTTTAGTCAGTTAGAATACAATTTGATTCAGGCAGTATTTTATCCTCAAAGATTGAAAAGAAGAAGTTAAAAGTAAGGCATTCCACCTCTATAGGTTTTTTCTATATCAGCATAAAAACATTTGATTTTACAAGAGACGATACTCTCCGTATGTTTGTAATGTAATCAATCGGAAAGCGGTTGATGATACAGAAAATGACTTCGTTGGATTTATCAAATCCATAAAAATATAGTATTTACACACAACTTTAAACACTGATGTTGAACATCATCTCAGTGTCGTCGGATTTAGAATAATTAGTTTGCTTAAAATTAACTCATCATCATCAAAACAAAATCCCACTTATTGAAAGTGGGATTTTTTGTTTATTGATTACTCTATTTCATGAATACTAAGTAGACATCTCTTATTATTATCCATTTTATGCAGAAGAAAATATAATTAACACATCATCAACATGTTAAATTGGAATAAATACTCCAATTTTATATATTTATACAGTGAGTAAAAAAGAAAACATATTATCATCTGCCCTTGAACTTCTCACCGAAAATGGAATTCATAATACTCCTATGTCTGAAATTGCAAGAGTAGCCGGTACTGGAATGGGAACTATTTATAACTATTTTCCTACCAAAGAAATTCTAATCAATGAGGTATATATTAGTATAAAAGCCCAAGAAATATCAATCTTCACCGATTTTGATAAACAGCAACCGATTCGAACTCAATTTGAAATGTATTTTAGGTCTGCTATTTCTTTTTTTATCAACAACCCCATGTATTTCAAGTTTATAGAACAATTACAGGCATCACCTGTTATAACAGATGAAAGTAGAAAGTTTGGTAGAAAATCTATTGCTCCTGTCGTTGAACTTATACATAATGGCCAAAAACAAAGAATTATAAAAGACATTCCTATTGATGAGATCTTGACATTTATAGCTGGTGCAATATTATCTTATCTGAGATGGTATTTCAATCAAACAGAAAAGAAAGATTCTTTACTAAAAAATCAAATGAATCTCCTATGGGATGCGATTAAAGAATAAAAAATTTTAAACCCAAATTGGAATGAACATTCACTCTAAATTCTAACTATCATGAAAAAAAACGTACTCATCACAGGTACATCAACAGGAGTAGGCTTTGATAGTGCTATTTTATTTGCACAAAATGGCTACAAAGTGTACGCTTCTATGCGTAACCTCAAAAAAGCAGATGCTTTAAAAGAAAAGGCAGAAAGTGATCACCTCGACATTCACATTATCCAGTTGGATGTAACAGATGCACAATCTATAAGCACAGCGGTACAAACAATCATCGACGAAGATGGAAAAATTGATGTATTAGTTAACAATGCTGGGGCAGGATTTGCCAAAACAACCGAAGATGCAACGGAACAAGAAATAAAGTGGGTCACAGATGTAAATTACCATGGTGTAGTTTTTTGTACACAGGCTGTTTTACCTTATATGCGAAAACAAAAATCAGGACAGATTATAAGTATTACTTCTGTTGGAGGCTTAGTTGGGCAACCCTTTAACGAATTATATTGCGGAGCCAAGTTCGCTGTAGAAGGGTATATGGAAGGTTTAGCCACTTATGTTTCGGATGCATTTAATATTAAAATCACTTGTGTGGAACCCGGTGGTATAAAAACTGAATTTATGAACTCAGCTGTAAGTAAAACTGCAGTCGATGGAGCCTTAGCGTCAGGAGAATATTTACCTATTTTTCAGGCCTATATGGCGGGAATACAAAAAAGAGCAAAGGAAGGGGAAGCACAAACTTACCAAACAGGAACTGAAGTCGCAGAAGTACTACTTGATATTTCGAAAAACGAGAACCCACCATTAAGGATCAGAACCTCAGAATGGGCAGAGGCGTTTTGTCGATTAAAGACACAAGCAGATCCTGATGGAACAAAATTAGTGCAACAAATAAGAAGTAGTTTTCTGTAGTACAATTCAAAAAGAGACATATGAAACGTTTTGCAACGATCACTTTTGGTGTTCACTCATTGTTTGAAATTTTGTTCGGAATGAACAATTATATCAAAGGAGCATCTGCCTCTCAAACTGCAGAACAAATCGCCAATCAGACCGTCGCCTTGGCAATAACATTTCGGTTTATGGGAGCTGCATTATTTGCTTTAGGTATCTTAGGATTATTAATTCTATTTAAAGCTGGTGTACTCTCTAAAACTGCCAAAATTGTTGCCACTGGATTTACAGTATTTCATACACTTGGTTCTTTAGGAAGTATATATTCTGCTTCACCTAATTTTGAAATTTACAGTGAACCCATGGCATTAGGAGCTATCATTTTACATGGTACATTAGCGGTCTGTTTCGCCTTTATTGCTTTGAAAGTAGATAGCAATCATTGAGGTAAGTCTATATACTAAATTGTATATCATCAAAAGCGGTTGGGGGTAAAAACTCGAATCGCTTTTGTATTTATTTGAGTATATTGTCACCTATAAATGGAGAAAAAAGAGTCCAAATAAAAGAAGCTGAATTGCTGTTAAACAATATTGGACTTTAATAAATTGTAAAATAGATGATTCCAACAATATCAGACATACAAGACTTGTACAACACAACAGAGTTTGACCGTCATCCCATTTCTGTTGATTTCGATATTGTTACTCATCAAGAAACCTATCCAAGTACAAAGAAAATGGTTCCTGCTCATCGAAGAGATTTCTTTTCGGTGATCTTTCTTGAAAATCAAGAGGAAGGAGAAATGTTAATCAATCAAGACAAACATGCCCATTTAAACGATATACTTTTCTTTCAAAGCCCCCAACATGTTTTTAGCTTCGTTCGAGGTGATTCAATGAAAGGTTTTTTGCTTTTCTTTAAAGCCGAGTTCCTATTACCTTTTATCAATGAGGTAATCTCTGAATACTCTTTCTTCCGAAATAATGAAAACAATTTATTTCACCTCAATGAAAATGAAAAAAGGGAATTTATAAATTTGTTTAGAGCCATTCAGACGGACAAACAGAACCCCAATGTGGCGAAAGCATTAGTAGTAGCTCTACTTGAAAAAGTAAAGGTAATTCAACAAAAACACCAAACTAAAGAGAAAACCATTTCATCAGAAACTCGATTAGTGAACCAATTCAAAAGACTGGTAAATAACAGTTTTATCGAAGAAAAATCTGTTGAATTTTATGCCCAACAATTAAACCTAACGGCCAATTATCTCAATAACAGAATTAAAGCCCATACAGGTAAAACAGCAAAAGAACATATTGCTGAGAGAATCCTATTAGAAGCAAAAAACATGTTAATGTATACTGACCTAGATGTGGCAGAAATAAGCTTTCAATTAAACTTCTCTGAAAATTCCTATTTTGGTAAATTCTTTAAAAAACATACAGGATTAACACCAAAGGCATTTCGTCAAAATCACTAATTTTTACCATTTCTTCCGCTGTTAGTATTATCAATTGGCTTTCAATAGCATCTACATTTGTACCATAACCTTTAATTAAAAATTATGAAAGCAATTCAAATCACAAAAAACGGGGGAGCTGAAGTATTAGAGTATAAAGAAGTACAGTTACCGATACCTCAAAAGGGACAAGTTTTAATAAAAGTACATGCAGCACCTGTTAATTTTATTGATACAGTTTTACGCGAGGGAAATATGCCTCCTGGTATGATGCCAGAGCTACCCTTTATCCCCGGTGTTGAAGGCACTGGTATTGTTGAAGACCCCAACGGCACTCATTTAAATAAAGGTGATAAGGTAGCATTTCTTGGCGTAATTGGATCTTCAGTTTATGCTGAATATGCGCTGGTAGATGCTCATAAACTAGTAGTGTTAGACAAGGAAGCAAATTTACAAGAAGCGGCAGTTTTACCTGTCAATTATTTTACAGCTTACCATATGCTTAAAAATGTAGCTAAAGTAGAAGAAGGTAAAACGGCACTCATTTATGCTGCATCGGGAGGTGTTGGAACAGCTTTAATTCAAATAGCCAAAATATTCAATATCAAGGTTGTAGCATTAGAACGTAGAGATGAAAAAGTAGAAAATGCATTAAACCTAGGAGCTGATTATGCTTTTAATACTTCTTATGAAAATTGGATGACACAAGTGAAAGAAGCTGTTGGAGAAAATAGTATAAACTATGTCTTTAATCCAGTTGCTGGTGATAGCATCAAAAATGATTTAGAACTTTTAGCACCACTTGGACATATCGTAATATTTGGATTTTTAGCAGGTTTAGGAAAGTTCAATTTAATGGAAGAAGCCGTTAAGAATTTCAGCAAGGCTCCTACTATTTCATTCTCAGAAATTTATGCCACTTATTACAATAATTACCCTTTAGTTGAAAGTGCTATGAAAGAATTGTATCAATGGCTGAACGAAGGAAAGATCAAACCGATTTATGAAACTATGCCATTGACAGAAGCCAAAGCTGCTCATAAAAGATTAGAAAAAGGGTTAGTTCGAGGTAAGCTACTATTAATCAACGAATAACTTAAACATTATACAACAGAATTCGAGAATCAAAAATACAGCTATTGAAATGTATTTTTGATTCTCTCTTATTTTATACCCATTGAAAGTTAATCAGATGATGTATGGCTTGCCCAAGACAGATAACTAACCGTTCCATTTATCTAATACTATAAAAGCTAACTTGTACTGTAATACATTAATTAATATCTTTAATAGGACTTTAAACACACTAATAAACAGTAAACTAATTTATTATTATTGTAGTTGACTGTTTAATTTTTGTAGATAAATAACATTGTGTTTTCATGATGTTGTACCACATTCAAAATGAGAAAAGTATTATTCATATTAACAGTTCAACTAATATCAACCCTAGTTTTTGGGCAGGATAAAGACTCAATATATTCAACTCCTCTGCTAGACAATTATGTCAACCGTTGTTTTAAAAGTCTAAAACCAATAGAATATCTGGAAATTACTAACTACTCAAAAGGATTAGACTTTTGTAATTTGGCATCTTGTTTAACATTTTTAGAATCATATGACCAAGACTCTCTACTCAATCAAGCTATTTATGAACGATTAAGGCAAATAGCTCAAGAGTTTTATGATGAAGGTACTCCTATTTTGATATTGGGATACTCAATGAATAGTGTTGAATTAAGTGAGAGTTTAAATAAGAAAGAAGATTACTATGGGATAACATATGTTAGCTTAGGTAATTCTTGTATCTCTTTTGGTTCATTTGATAAAGGCGTCGAAGAATTTAATAAAGAGACAATACTTTTAGTAAACTATCAAGTCTCTAACTATGAAAATCTAGAGAAAAAGAAAAAATAAAAACCATTGAAAACGTGTTGTTTAAACGTTGGCATCAATTAGAAAAGTATATAAGATTCATAATTAAGTATAAATAAGAAAGACTATGGAAACGAATAGAATTTTTGTTACAATGAACGCTACCTTTAAAAATGAGGAGAAGTGTAGGGTCGCAATGGACACAATAGTTAACGATGCACACGCTGCAGAGGGTGTGAATTCTCATTTTTGGTTCAGGAGTGAAGATGGTAAATCATTATTTGTCCTTGAACAATATGATAACAAAAAAGCGCTTGTTGAAGCGATCAAGAGATTCACATCAGCGAGAATATCTTTCTTTAAATCTATAAAAGTGACTGATGTTACTGTTTATGGAAATGTATCCACAGGCATAAAATTGATGTTTGCACCTCTTAGCCCAAAATATATGGAATACTATGGAGGGTATTCTAAAATTGCAGCTAAAGATCAAGAACCTGGAATTAAAGATTTTGAAAGAAAGAGAATTATAGTTGCTACAAGTGCGAGCTTTAAAGATGAAGTGAAGAGTAAAGTTGCTATAGAAAAATTAGCTAAGGATACATACAATGAATCTGGTACTAATTCACATTTTTGGTCTATCAGTAAAGATGGTAAGTCTTTGTATCTACTTGAATTATATGCAGATGAGAATGCATTAACAGAGCATGTTATGGCGAATAAAAGTTCGAGGGAAGCCTTTTTTGAATCAATGGTAGTAAGTAATGTCACAGTGTATGCAACTGTATCAGATAACATCAAACAGATGCTTGCTCCTATTCATCCAAAGTACATGAATTACTATGGAGGTTATTCTAAGTAGAATATTTTGACTTGCAATTGATTGACTTAATTATCAATTCAATCTAACGATATTTCATTGACCTTATCTATATAATTTGAGACTATGACAAGGAAACTTCTATCGATACTATTAATAATTACTCTTAGCTCTTTTCAGACTGATTCATTTAAAAATAGTCAGCTTAAGTATTCGAGAGTTCGACAAGCATATAAGGATAAAGAAAATAGCATGCTTACACTGCTTCAAGATAAGCAGATTGATATAGATAAGTTGAAAATTTATCTTCGTGCCTTTAAAAATGAAGAGCAGATGGAGTTGTGGGGTAAAAATGATTCTGATACAGAATACTCCTTGATTAAAACATATGAAGTATGTAACACCTCTGGGAATTTAGGACCTAAACGTCAACAAGGTGATTTACAAATTCCAGAAGGGTTCTACCATATAGACAGATTCAATCCATACAGCAGCTATTACTTATCACTGGGAATTAATTACCCCAATAAATCTGACAGAATATTAGGTGTAAAGGGCCAACTTGGTGGAGACATATTTATTCATGGAGCATGTGTAACAATAGGATGCTTACCAATTACTGATGACCAAATAAAAGAATTATATATATTCTGCACTGAGGCTAGAAATAACGGACAAACTAAAATACCAATCACAATTTTTCCTTCAAAATTATCTGAGGACGAATTCAAACGCCTATCTGAAACATATAAGACAGATACTGATAAAATTGCATTATGGACTGATCTTAAAAGAGGTTACGAAATATTTAATCAGAAAAAGGAACCTCCATCAATTGGTTTTTTAGCATCAGGAAGGCATCGAGTAAATTAATGACCAGAATTATATGCCTGCTCCAACACTGTTCGTAATATTAGGCCGATAAGCACTACTACGAACTCTACTATTGTTTAAGTTTGATACTTATAACTAATACAAACTCAGCACTCCCTTATTGGCCTGGTAAGTTTCTTTCGTTATCGTTTCTACTATCATTTGATAAACATCTTCTCGAATAATATCCACTTTTGTATTGAAGGCAACTTGCCAAGTTATAAGATTACACCAACTGATCGTAATGTTAAGCACTCACGTCATTTCAAACTATAAAATGGATGAAATACGAATTTCTTAATTAAATATGCATGTTATTTGTGTGTTGTTATAAGTCAAAGACTTATACATTAGTTAATTCTTAATGACGATTTTCGTCTTAACACTAAGAACAGACTATGATGTTCAGCTTTTGATCCAGAAAGTGGAGGAAGAGTACTTAATTTTGGATTCACTATTGGTGAAGATATAAAAGGAAAAGGTACAAAGGGTTCCGTTGATGTAGGTAATACAACAGTTATTTCTGATGAATAAATAAAATTGAATTTATGAAGCAAATACATCCTACAATTAAGAATTTAATTTTTCTAGTATTATTTATGGTTATTGTCCCGGTTCTAATTTCAAGTTTACTTAGAAGTTTTAAGCAGTTAAGACTTAATACTGATTATGATATATATATTGATCAATTTCTATTTAGGGATAGGTCATGGGTTTGTTTTTATGGAAATAACGATTTTTATCTAGTCAATTTAGGTTATGATAACAGCTATGATAAAGTTGCTAGTGGAGATTCAATTATTCATTTCGCAGGCTCAGATAGTCTTTATCATAAAACTAAAGGAGGTGAAGTTATACCAAATGAAATTATTTATTATGATCCAACTTCATGGTTACATGAATTATTAGGAGATACTTTAGATATCGAGGGTAGATATGGTAAAAAGCCATGGAAGCAATAATAATCTCTCCACTGTTCGTAATGTTAAGTGCTAGCGTCATTTCGAACTATCCAATTGTATAAGTTTTCAGTGACTTTTACTGGTTTAACACAAAGAACCGAGAAAGTATCTCCCAAAGAAATAAAGTTAGGATTGTATTCCTCTCATTGATTCATTTTAGTATCTTTCAACTAGATAAATTTCATGTTGGATATTACAAACTAGTACACCAAACATGGAACGATAGAGTAAATAATAAACCACTAATAATTAGAACTCGTTGACAATAATAACAACTAAATCTAAAACATAACCTTAACCAATATAACCGTTCCTATACTTTGTTACAGAGACATTGACAACCATCAAAAAAGAAATGAAACACATTGAAATACTATCCAATTCAGAAAAAATATCTGCAACACTTTATGAAGCCAATAAGAATGACACTCTTCTCATTATCGCCTCAGCGACGGGAATAAAACAAGAGTATTATCAAAAATTTTCTTCGTTTCTGTCCGAAAAAGGAGTTTCAGTGATCACTTTTGATTACAATGGAATTGGTCGCTCTCTGACTAAACCCATCAAAGAATTAAATAATAATGCTGCTGATTGGGGGCAATATGACTTAGAGAGCGTTTTGCAATATGCTATAAAAAACTACCCCGACGCTAAAAAAGTAATTCTTGGGCATAGCATTGGAGGGCAAATGATCGGCTTGGCTAAATCATCCTCTAAATTTGATAAAATTATACTTATTGCTTCACAATCCGGTTACTGGAAATTTTGGCAAGGAATTGATAAAATAAAAATGTGGTTCAATTGGTATATTCTAATTCCAACCCTTTTACATCTATATGGATATCTCAACTCAAAAAAGCTGAGCGGAATGGAGAACCTACCAAAAAATGTAGCCGCTCAGTGGCGAAATTGGTGCAAAAATCCAGATTATATACATAGTGATAAATCAATAGCTATAAAATATTATGATAAAATTGAAGTAGACATTAGTGTATTTAGTATTGAAGATGATTATTTTGCTCCTCAAAAAGCAGTAGAATGGATGGGCAATCAATATCTAAACTCAAAGATTAAATCAACTCATTTAGTACCAGATGATTTCGGAGTGAAGAAAATTGGACATTTTGGTGTATTTAAAGACAAGTTCAAAAATACAATTTGGGAACTATTGCTAAATGAGATAAGATAACTCTTAATGTAAAATTGAAGAATACTATAAAAACATTTAAAGAAATTAATGAGTTTTTTGAAACGACAGGGTTTGAAAAACGAACAGATATTCCTGACTTTTTCATCTTTAAGTTTGATGAACTCCCAAGAGACAAGTCACTCAAAATGTCTCCTTATCAAAAAGATTTCTATCAGATTTCTTTGATACTAGATGCTAAAGATACTAGTGTAAATATCAATGAACAAACTAATGAAACTTTAGAAAACACCCTTTATTTTCTATCTCCTAGCCATATTTTCTCTTGGCAAAGAAGCATAAAAACTACTGGGTTTAATGTTTATTTTAAAGCAGAATTCCTCAATTTTTACAGTGGTGATTTTAAAACAGAATTTTCTCTTTTTGATTTGGCTCAGAAGAATTTCCTAAAGCTGAGTAATAATGAAACAAAGGAACTTATCTATGATTTTGAAAAACTCTACAATGAGTTCTACACACCAAATTCCTACAGAATTCAAATTATTCAATCGTTTTTATTATCCATTTTATTTAAATGTAAAAGCATTGAAGAAGCCAACAATAACACCTCTAAAAAGCTTTCCAAGAAAGAAGAACTTGTCTTCAAATTTCAAAATTTAGTAGGTAACAGTTATATCAAACATAAAAAAGTAGCTGATTATGCAGATGCATTAAACGTATCTGCAAATAGTTTAAATCAGACTGTTAAATCAATAACAGGGAAAACCGCAAAGGAGATTATTTCTGTCAAAATCATTCAAGAAGCTAAACGGCAGCTGAAATATACTACTGACGATATAGCTGAAATTGCCTATTCTATGGGTTTTGATGAACCCACACATTTCGTCCGGTTCTTTAAAAAATCAACTGGTACAACACCTAACGAATACAGAAAAGCTTAAATGTAATTTTGGTCATTTTCAAATTGTTTTTGGTTACCGCTAAGATCCATCGTTGATAGATATTTGTACTATCAAATCGAAAAAATTAAAGACAATGGAAAAAATAATCGTATTAGGAGCTACTGGAAATATTGGAACCGCTGTTCTAAAGAATTTACAAAACAAAAACGTGGAAGTCTTTGGCGGTGTACGTTCAGAAAGAGATTTCAAGAAAGTACAACAATTTAATGCTAAACCTGTTTTGGTCAACTTTACTGATCAAGACAGTTTAAACCAAGCATTAAAAGGTAAACAGCGAATATTTTTGGTAACACCTTTAATGCAAAACCCAGAATTTATTACACAATTGGTAATCAATAGTGCCATAGAGAATAATGTAAAGCATTTTGTAAGAAGCACAGCATTAGGAGCAGATGTAGATGGACAAATTCAAATGGCTCGTTGGGCAGGAAAAAGTGAAGAATTAATTAAGGCATCTGGTATAAATTACACCTTTGTTCGCCCCAATAATTTCTTACAAAACTTCATCAACTTTCACAGTCAAACTATAAAAGAACATAGTGGTTTTTACTTACCTAATGGTGCTGCAAAATTAGGTATGGTTGATATAAACGATATTGCTGAAGTAATAAGCATAGCGTTAACTTCAGAAAGCCATTATAACCAAGCTTACAACTTAAGCGGATTAGCACTTACTAATAACGAATATGCTAACATCATTAGTGAAGTTACAAATAAGAAAGTAAGTTATATCGATGTACCTGAAGATAAAGCAAGGGAAAGTATGTTAAGCAACGGAATGCCTGTATGGATGGTGAATGCAATGATGGAATTAAACTATATCATGAAACAAGGATGGACAGCCGAGTATTCAGAAGACTTCAAAAAAGTAACAGGAAGGGAATATACTTCTGCCAAAACATTTTTTGAGAGTAACAAGAATTACTTTATCTAAGAAATACATAATTTATTACTTGATATAAACAATAGCGGTTTGGGTGTAAACTCGAACCGTTTTTGTTTATATATATTTGAGTATATTAGAATCAGAAAATAAAGTAAAAGAGACCAAGTTTAAAAGGAATAATTCCTATTAAAAACGAGATCATTTCAGATTTTTCATTCTTCCGAAAGAACAAAAGCAACCTATTTCATCTAAACCACAAAAAAGTAGATACAAATTTCTTATTAGCAACAATAAAAATCGATAACATGACAAAAGAATTGATTAGCATTATTATCGTTATCCTAATATCTGTTGGATGCTACGGGCAAAACAAAATACATTTTACACCAACTTTTACAGAAACAAATGAGACTACTCATAAAATACCGAAAGGACAAGAATATACTTTTGGTTATTTGGAAGTGCTTGAAAACAGAGATAAACCAGATGGTAATAAGATAAAACTACCAATATACATTTTTAAAAGTCGTTCTAAGAACCCAAAACCCGACCCAATTTTATATACTGTTGGAGGTCCAGGTTACACTTCTATGCGCGCCTCAAAGTATATGAAATACTACAAATATCTTGACGATAGAGATCTTATTTTATTCGAACAAAGAGGAACTCAATATTCGAAACCGAGTTTAGACTGCCCTGAATGGGCAAAGGTGGTATATGAATCTAATCTTCCAAATTTTGATCCTTCCAAAACTGATAGTCTTTTTCAAAAAGCAGCCTACCAGTGTAATAAAAGATTGCGAAATAGTGGGGTCGATCTAAATTATTATACTACAAATCAAATTGCTGCTGATATAAACGACTTAATAAGTGTATTGGGAATTAAAAAATATAACTTACTGACGATGTCTTACAGTACTAAAATTGGACAGGTTTTAATACGAGATTATCCCGATAAAATTAGAAGCGTAGTAATGGACTCTCCACTTCCATTAGAAGTAAATTATGACGAAGAAAGCGTAAAAAACCTTTTAGAATGCTTAGATAAATTACTATGCGATTGTGAAATAAATCCTGACTGTAACAATGCCTTTCCAAATATTAAAAGTCGCTTTCTCAAATACTTGGAAGAGAAAACAAACAATCCACTTGAAGTAAAAATAAAGAATCCAAATAATGGTCAACTAGAAACTTTTTACCTAAAAGGGAAAGACTTGATACATGTATTCACTTCCGCTTCTACTAGTAGTGTACCTGATATTCCCCTTGAAATAAATAAAATACTTAATAACGATTTATCTTCCATAAAAAAACAACTACAACATCTATTTCAAGAACCAGGAAATGGGGTTGGAAAAGGAATGCGTCTATCGGTATGGTGTGCAGAAGAAAACCCATTTAATTCTCAAGAAAAAATTACTATTGAAACAAATAAATATCCAGAGGTTAAAGGATTATCACCAACGGTTTTTGATAATGATATTTGTGAAATTTGGAGTGTAAAAAAAGTAGATGATATTGAAAATATAGCAGTAAGTAGCGATATACCTGTTCTTTTAATAAGTGGAGAATATGATGAGTTGACACCTGTAAAATGGGCCAAATCAATGACTAATAATCTAAAAAATTCTTATCACCTTATTTTTATAGGTTGGAAACATGGACCAACTACCAATTGGAGTAATCCGTGTGCGATGGAAGCTGCAAATGATTTTTTTAACAACCCGACCATGAAGCCAAATCCTATATGTTTTAGTGAAATAAAGAGTCCAGTATTTAATACAGTTGAAAAATAATCACATTCAAAGATATTTATATTGAAAAGTTTATTTGGGGTATTAAAGCATCAAATACCCTACATTACACAACAAAAATTCACCTACTTCATGCAAACTTTACAAACTCACCTCAGTTTCATCTTTATTCTTTTTTTATTTATAAATTCAAATAATAGCTTTTCAAAAAATTCAAAAGAACCAATATCCTCTAAGATTTATGTTAGTGATATACAAAACTTCTACAATGCTTTAGATTTAGCATTGAATGATACATTAAATGCAACTTCTATTTTTAAAGAAAATTATTTTGATAAAGGGTCAAAAGGTCTAAAAGACTTCTATAAAAGTAAAATTTATAGTGCTGATAAATTTTCTAGGTTTGTCCTACAACATAAGGAGTTTTATTTATCGATAAGAAAAGATATCACTGATGTAGATGACCTTAAGGAAAAGATTCAAACTTACTTCCAAGAGTTTAAAACTATATATCCTGATGCGACATTTCCAGATATTTATTTTGTCGTTGGTAGATTTAGTTCTAACGGAACGATTTCAAAAAATGGAATAATAATAGGAACTGAAATCCTCTGTCGAACACCTACATCAAATACTGAAAATTGGAATAAAGATATACTAAGAATAAGTATGTTAAGAGAGCATATTCCAGTAACTGTTTGTCATGAATTGATTCATTTTAACCAAAAGAAAATGAAAAAGGAGAATACAATTCTTGCCAGTAGTTTAAGAGAGGGTTCAGCAGAATTTATCGCAGAACTTATTTGTGGAAATACAGATGGCGACTATACTTCTTTTGCTGGTAAGGAAGAGTACATTTGGAGTGAATTTGATAACTGTAAAGACAATAAAAGTACTTGGAACTCTTGGAGGGCATGGGTGAAGCAAAGTGAAACAAGACCAAGAAATTCAGGTTATTGGACTGGCTATATACTTTGTAAGTCATATTATGAACAGAAAAACTTCGATAAGAAAAAAGTAGTGTATGACATTTTAAATATCAGAAGTTATAATGATTTCTATATCGATTGTAAAATAGACCAATACATTAAAAATAATTACTCAAAATAAATTAACTTTCACTACTGAACTAAGCTTTGACACTCTAGTTCACTCACCTATTTTGTAATTAATTATTATTCTACCTTCTCCTAAAATGGACATACAAATTCAACAAGCTAAAATAAATTCAATTCATAAGATCAATGAAATGATTGACATCTCTGTCAATGTATTACAAAAAAAATACTACAAAGAGTCTACAATAATTGTGGGTAAAGAATTGATCCAAGGTATAGAAGATTTAATACTAAATCACTCGTTTTATATCGCCACTTTAGATCACAAAATTATAGGTTGTGGTGGATTTAAAATAGATACAATTCAATCAGATATCACTGAATTTAAAAGCTTTTTTGTTCATCCTGATTATGCAAAACAAGGCATCGGATCATTATTATTAGAATATTGTATATCATTATGCAAAAAGCTTTCATTAAAGAAAATAGTATTGACCTCAACCCTCTCAGGTGTTCCATTGTATCACAAGTTTGGATTTGAAAAGATAAAGTCTAATCAAATACTATTGTCGAATAATGATTATTTTGAAGTGATAGAAATGCAACGCTCTCTATAAAAAAGTGAAGAATAAGCCATTAGCTTTAGGGCTATAAGGTCATTACAAGCTCAACTTTCATCACTACAACTCATTACTTCCACTTCTTCTTTTTTCATTTGTTCCATCCCCCAATTTCCTAAATATTCAATAAATGGGATAAGTTCTTTTCCTTTATTACTTAAAGTATATTCCACTTTGGGAGGCACTTCCTGATATACTTTTCTAAAGATCAAATCATCATATTCTAATTCACGCAGCGTTTGGGTTAACATTTTAGGAGAGATATCAGGTAAAGCCCGACGAAGTTCACCGTAGCGTAAAACCTCCCCGCTGTGTAATGCCCATAGTATCCTTCCTTTATATTTTCCACCGATGCGTTTAAATCCATAATCTATCCCACAGACTGCTTTTTTATTATTTTTATCCATTTTTTACCTACTGATTTTCAACATTAATACCCTTTTGGTACCTAGGTTACTAAAAAGTGCATACTTGACCAATATATACTAATATGAACAACTTTGCCTAACAAATCAACAAACAGGATATGAATAATTTAGAAGGAAAAGTTGCAGTAATCACAGGTGCATCGAAAGGTATTGGAAAAGGAATCGCTAAAGCTTTGGCAAGCCAAGGAGTTTGTGTTGCTATCAATTACAATAGTGATAAAACAGCAGCTGATCAACTTGTGGAAGAACTGAAATCGAAAGATTACCAAGCCATGGCTTTTCAGGCAGATGTTTCCAACAAAACAGATGTTACAAACATGTTCAATCAGATAAAGTCAGCAATTGGAAATATCGATATTTTGGTAAACAATGCTGGAGTTTATCATTTTGAACCTATAGAAACTGTTACGGTGGATGAATTTCAACGTCAGATGAATACCAATGTTCTTGGAAGTATGCTGTGTTCACAGGAAGCTTTGTCGCATTTTGGTGACAAAGGAGGAAGTATCATAAATATTAGTTCTGTAGCTACCACTCGACCTACAGCCTATACATCACTTTATACAGCGACAAAATCTGCAATTGATGGGTTTACGCAAAGTTTAGCGAAAGAACTCGGACCTCGAAATATTCGAGTAAATGCGATATTACCAGGTCTAGTAGAAACCGAAGGAACTCACACGATTGGTACTATCGGAAGTGAAAGTGAAGCCAATTTTGTTACAATGACTCCTATGGGAAGAGTGGGTCAACCCAACGACATTGCACAAGTGGTCTCTTTCCTAGCTACAAGTAATGCTCAATGGATTACAGGGCAAAAAATAGAAGTGACTGGAGGCTTCTAGCCAAATGTTACAGAAAAAAAACACAATAAATTACCACCTCAAAAATTAACTTTAGCATGCGAAAATCAACTGTGAAAGAAATACAAATACGTTTTGACAATGATGTAGAGCGATTTTCAAATCTTGACACAGGTCAGGTAACTACTATAGACGCTACAATCTCTTTAGAAGTATTGACCGAAGCAGCAAAACGTATTGTTCCCAATCCACAACGATTGTTAGATATCGGGTGCGGAGCAGGAAACTATACCATAAAAATGCTTTCAAAAACTCCAAACCTTCACTGTACCTTAGTCGATTTAAGTCAACCCATGTTAGATAAAGCATTTGAACGTGTTTCACTATCTACGACTAAAAAAGTAGAAACAATACAAGGAGATATTAGAGAAGTTGATCTAGAAGAGGAAAGTTATGATATAATTTTGGCCGGAGCTGTTTTACATCACCTTAGGGATGATAAAGATTGGGAAACCACGTTCGAAAAATTATTCAACTTACTTAAACCCGGTGGGTGTTTAATGATATCCGATCTTATAACACAAGAAACTGCACCTCTAATAGAATATACATGGGATAGATATGGAGAATATCTAGAGGGTATTAATGGAGAAAAATACAGAAAACAAGTGATGGATTATATTCAACTAGAAGACTCTCCTAGATCTATGACTTATCAATTAGATTTAATGAAAAAAGTAGGCTTTAGGGGTACCGAAATACTACACAAAAACATGTGTTTTGGAGCTTTTGGAGGGATAAAATAATTTCCCCTGTTAAATATTTGACACCTAAATTTATCCATCAAAAAATCGCGAGTATGTTTCTGCATCATTGTAAAAATTTATGTAGAAATTGCTCGCGACTCTCCTTTCTTAGACCTCAAATATTATCTTTACCTCAAAGCAACTCGAATATATAGACTTTGCGAACTATTGAAATTTGATGACTCTTCAAATGATACCCTTTCTACAGTTTAAATACTAAATAATTAGAAAGGATAAAGTTGAATTGAATCACTACCTAAACTCCCTTGGAAACTCTAATTTCCAATAAATGATCAAAGCCTACCTAAAAGAGTTTAAAGTGCTTTATATAAAATAGATCGTGAATCTATTTATAGACAATTACAATTAAGAAAACTATATGAAATTTTACTTAGTAGACATAAATTCTAAATTAACTGAAGCATGGAGTAAAGTATTTGAAGGGGTTGATAATGTGGAAGTAAAAAATGAATCTATCTTTGACCTATCTTGTGATGTTATAATCAGTCCTGCGAATAGTTTTGGCTATATGAACGGAGGAATTGATTTTGCCATCTCAAAACATCTCGGATGGCACATTGAAAAGACACTTCAAAAAAAATTGAGAGAGGAATATTTTGGTGAATTACTTGTTGGACAAGCTACTATTGTTGAAACTAATAATGATCAATTCCCATATTTAATTTCAGCTCCAACGATGAGAACACCAATGACAATCTTACGTTCTCCAAATGTATATTTGGCCACCAAAGCGATATTAACTTTACTACTTTATGGAAAGTTGGAAGATGGCACACCGATAAAAGAAAAAATTAAAACGATAGCTATTCCAGGCTTAGGTACTGGTGTTGGCCAAGTTCCTCCGATTTTATGTGCCAGACAAATGAGAATAGCTTGGGAAGATGTGTTCAATCAAAAGTATAAGACTGAAGAAGGTTGGGAAGAATTAAGATCAAACTATGCTTATTTCTTTACACATGATGAAAATGATTTGAAATATGACATTCCTTAAAATAATGATGTCTACTTTCATTACTTAAAAATTTTGCAATACTAATTAAACTAACGGAAATGTTTACAGATATATTAATTGAAACTGTATTTATACCTATTGCAGTTCAACTGATCATTTCAATATTCTATTACTTTATAGTCATAAGAAAGGACAGAAATGTATATCAAAAAACATACTCCCTTACTTTAGCTCAAAAAGAAGAAAAAGAACAGAAAGTTAGAAGGTGGATGATTTTTTATTTTTTGAGTTTTGCAATAGGAATTGGTGTATTTATCTGTTCAGCATCACTATTAAGAAGCTTATATTATCAAACTCAAAATGAATTATTTCAAGTGATTTTAGTCCCAAATATTACAAGTTACTCTATAATATTTGGGTTCATGATAGCAGTTCCAATTTCGATATTTATAAATAATTTTCGCAAAAGATGGATAGGTGATTATTATAAAAAACCGTCCTTCTCAATAAGTAAAATATTTGCTTATTTATTCTTGGTACTATCAATAAGTTTTACATTTCAGATAATTCGGAAAGGAGTCTATTTTGAGAAGGATTATGTCATAGTAAAAGATTTATTTAGTGACGACATATCAATCCCATTAAACCAAGTAAGTTCTATCAGTCAGGAAAATTCCATTGTCACTTTGTTACTAAAAAATGGTTTAGACATCTCAATCGATGATATTGAGCTCGATTATAAGAAGCTTTTGAAGTCAGAAGAGATGATAAGTTTGAATAATAAATAGATATTGGATTATAACTACCACTTATATTTTATTACTAGAAGTCGAACCATTAAATTAGTTTTGAAATTATATATGTGTGATTAACCTAAAATACCATTATCGTAAATCTTATTATGGAAAGTAAAAAAGAGATTTCAGCTGAGTTTCCATTTGAATCAAAATATATAGAAGTCAATGGAAGTAAAATGCACTACATTGATGAGGGAAAAGGTGACCCTATCTTATTTCTTCATGGAAACCCTACATCTTCTTACTTATGGAGAAACATTATTCCTTACCTAGAACCATTAGGGAGGTGTATTGCTCCTGATTTAATTGGAATGGGAAAATCTGATAAACCAAAAATTGAATACTCATACAAGAATCATAGTGACTATTTAGATAAGTTTATTGAAAAACTTAATTTAAAAAATATCACCCTTGTTCTACATGACTGGGGATCAGGTTTAGGTTTTCATTATGCCAATACACACCGTAATAATATCAAAGCTATTTCATTTATGGAAGCTATGGTAAAACCAATTGAACCTTCTCCAGAAATGCAAACGGCTTTTAAAATGATGCGGACCAAAGGTATTGGTTGGTTAATGATTAGTGTCGGAAATATGTTTATCAACAAAATGTTACCCAGCATGATCAATCGAAAATTGACGGAAGAAGAATTCAATTATTATAAAGCACCATATCCAACAATTGGAAGTAGAAAAGCATTAAGAGAATTCCCGAAAAATGTTCCCATTGGAGAAGAACCTAAATATTCGTATGATAGAATTAAAGCATATGGAGATTGGTTGACAGAAACAGATCTTCCTAAATTGTTATTATATGTATCACCCGGTGCGTTGATAAGGGATGTCGACGTAAGTTATATCAAAGAGAATTTCTCTAATCTCAAAACCGTTGATGTTGGAAAAGGGTTACACTTTATCCAAGAAGATCATCCACATCGGATTGGAGAAGAGATCGCAGAATGGTATAAAGAATTATAGCTTAATACCATTAAAAATAGCAAATGATACAGAGCACATCATTTGCTATTTTTAAATAAGACTAACAGGAATTAGATAGATAATTGATTTTAAATTATTATCTACTTTTATTCGAATCATTACTAATCACCTAATTAGTTTTTAATTAATAAATCATTTGTGACCAAAATTAAATTATCACTTTTTAAGTATAAGACTATTTAATACATCCCTTTTACTAAAATGATTTTACGACTAAAAAAGCTTTTCCTATTAGTAACACTATCTACATTAACTTTTTCTTGTGGAAAAAAAGTAGAACAGGCCTTCTCTTTTGTACAGTTATGTGATCCACAATTAGGAATGGGAGGCTATGAACATGATAAAGAAACTTTTGCACAGGCAGTAGAACAAATTAATGAACTGAATCCCGACTTTGTCGTTATTTGTGGTGACTTAGTACATAGTCCCAATGATAGTTCTTATAAAGATTTTCAAGAAATTATGAGTGGTTTTACAGTTCCTTGTCACCTTGCACCGGGAAACCATGATATTAGAAAAGTACCTACAGCACAAACTATTGCATATTACCGAAATAAAATTGGTAAAGATTACTACCATTTTAAAAATAAGGATCACTTATTTATAATAACGAATACTCAGTATTGGAAGTGTGATGTAGAAAATGAGTCTAAACTACATAATGAATGGTTTGAAAAGACTATCAAAAGAAAGAAAAGTAAACGACACTCTACTTTTGTAATAGGACATTATCCATTGTATACAGAATCTCCCGATGAAAAAGAGCATAACTTTAATTTACCAGAACCTCATAGAAAACAAATCTTACAGTTATTGAAAGACAATAATGCAGCTGCATACCTATCTGGGCATACGCATAAATTAACTATCAATAACTATGAGGATATTGAGTTAGTCAGTGGAGAGACAACAAGTAAAAACTTTGATAAAAGACCTTTCGGTTATCGCGTTTGGACGGTTGATCAAAATGCTGTGGAGCATCATTTCGTTCCTTTAAAAGAAATAAGAAAGATTCAATAAATTGGAAGTGTACTGAGTTGAAGAATGTTTATTTATAACCTTACTATCTACAAAATGAGATTAATAGTTTTCATCTGATACTATTCATGCTCAATTAAAAAAACACTTTATTTTCTAGATAAGTAAAGGAACTGTTATTATTTTATAGACACGGTGTTAATAACATTTCAACAAAGTGAAATTAAAATATTATGTGTCAGATTTCACGCATAAGAATAAGTCTGAAGTTCTAATGTTTAGTAATAAAATTAATTATGAGTAAGGTCGACGACATACTAAAATTAAAAGGTGTGAAACCAACATCAGTACGAATAATAGTCTTAGATTATCTTTTAGATCAAGGGAAAGCACAATCCCTTAAAGATATTGAATCAGGTCTTGTTAGAACAGAGAGAAGTTCAATATTCAGAACATTAAAATTATTCGAACAACATAAGTTAATCCATAGTATAGATGATGGCTCTGGAATGACTAAGTATGCTGTATGTGCTGATGGTTGTAATTGCGAACTTAAGGATTTACATTTTCATTTTTTCTGTATTTCTTGTCAAAAAACATATTGTCTTACCGATTATCCTATACCTCAAATTAACCTACCAAAAAACTTTAAAATGCTTCAAGCTAATATGGTTATTAAAGGACTTTGCGAAACATGTAATAGCTAAACTTTGCAATCGAGTTGCAGATATAGAACCTTACCTTTGATAATAATCTTAATAAGTAATACAAACTCCATATTATTTAATTCTGTTTTCAATTTGGTTTTCATGTGAAAACATAAAAAGATTAACCTTATGTTATTTATTTAAATAGTGATACATAGATATCATTTATAATAAAGTTCTTTCTGCATAGAATTAGTAATTACCTACTTTCACTTTTTTAAAGTAGAAGTAAATATTTTATTCAGATAAACCAAAGGTAAATAAAATGGTATTGTACAATAATGTTCTCCTTGCTATAGGCAATACATGATTGCTTTTACATGGAGTATTCAAAGAAATTTTAGAAATAAAAATGTATAAAACATTATTTAAAATCTCAAAAATGGATTGTCCATCAGAAGAAAATCTAATTAGAATGAAATTAGATGAATTTTCTAGTATTGTAAATTTACAATTTGATATACCAAATAGAAAATTGACAATATTCCACGGTGATCAGTTAGATTTAATAGAAAAATCACTAAAAGAATTAAACCTAGGAGTAAAAAAGTTATTGACTGAACAAACAGATCAAATAGACTTTCGTGACAATTTTAATCAAAGAAAACTTCTTTGGTCAGTATTAATAATAAACTTTGTGTGTTTTTTACTCGAAATAACAACAGGGGTAATCTCAAAATCAATGGGGTTGGTTGCCGATAGTTTGGATATGCTTGCCGACAGTTTTGTCTACGGAATAAGCTTATTTGCTGTAGGTGGTACTTTAACTAGAAAAAAAAGAGTTGCAAAAATTTCTGGGTATTTTCAAATAACTTTAGCAGTTATTGGGTTTGTAGAAGTATTGAGAAGATTTTTCATAATAGAAAAAATTCCCAATTTTTCTGTCATGATCATAATATCAGTTTTTGCTCTTATTGCAAATGGGTTATGCCTGTATTTGCTTCAAAAAGCCAAAAATAAAGAAGAAGTTCATATGAAAGCAAGTATGATTTTTACTTCGAATGACATAATAATAAACCTTGGTGTGATAATAGCTGGAGTTTTAGTGAAATTTCTAAACTCAAATTCACCTGATTTGATAATCGGGACAATAGTTTTTGGATTGGTGATACAAGGAGCATTAAGAATTTTGAAAGTTGCAAATTAGACTCTAGAAAGTATAACTAAATTTCTAAAGAAGGTCTTAAAAAATATGCCGACGTTATGGTATCATGGGCAGAATGTGATCAAAAAACGCGAACAGAAACAAGCCTAGATGGGAATTTTGCTTTAAAATTTGAGTTTGAAGGATGCCCACCTTTTGGATAAAAAGGGATTACCTACTTTACTGCTATCAACAATGTAATTTTCACTTTTACAATTGATTACAATGAGTACAAAGAGGATATTAATAGTTTTATTTCATCTATAGCATTTGATCAATTACAAGATTCTCAAAACACAAAATAAATACGTTTATTTCTCTCTTAATTACTCCCAATAATTTATTATTTTAGAAGAATAGAGAACGCTATTACCTCTAATACAACTTAAAAACAATATCTCTCAGAACTATCATTGAAACCAATAAATGAAGAGTTACTTATACCTAATACTTCTTATTTTGTGCTTATCTCAGGTCAATGCTCAAGATTGGGAGAAGCGACACTCTTTTGCAAAAACTTATTTTGGTATTGATAATTATATTGCTACAAATTTAGCCAATGGATCTTTTCTGAATGCCAACAATGAAGTGGAGTCATTTCAGAAGCATGGTTTTATTACCCCTTCCATAAATATAGGAGCCACTCATTTTTGGGGACATGCCGACTTCTTTATTTCCATTAGTACAATCGATATAAAATTTGGTGAAGATAAAATCGAAAATAGCTATCGTTTAGGAACATTTACGGGATTAAGAGTTTACCCCATAGCCTCAAAAGAGCAATCAATAAGACCGTATATCGGTTATAAGTTTTCACCATTTAGATACACTCAAAAAGATTTAAAAAACGATCAATTTAAGTTTACACAAGTAAAGTCGGTCGTTGATATTGGACTGGGTATACAGCTGAGTAAATTCTATTTCACTCTAGAATATAGTAGAGTTATCAATCCAGATTTTGATATCTATCTATCCAGAGAAGTGGTCAGTCAAGATCAATTCCCAGAACATTTATTTCAGATTGGTGTCAACTATATGATGGAAACTACCAAAGGGGCCAATAACCAACTGAGTAAACAAGCCAATGATCAATTTTCAGCTTCCAATAAATGGGGCTTATTCTTTGGTATCGGGCCATCAGCTTCTTTTCCGATAAAATCATCAAACTATGTCACAGATAAATACCCTTTCTTGGATGACAAAACCTTCCCTGTTATATATCCAGATATTGCCCTAGGATACCATTTTACAAAATTAGACATCATTAGTGCATTATCTTTTAGACCTATTTCTCAAACAAGAAGTGCTTATGGGATAGAACAAAAAATTCAGCGACATAGTATCAATATGGAGGCTTATAAATATATTGCTGATTATCATGGATTTGTACCTTATATAGGTTTGGGATTGAGCTATGAAAAGCTACATTTTTCTGAAAAAGATAACGGCCATGAAACCTCTTCATTTAACACCAATGAATTTTCTCCAAACCTTGTCTTTGGTTGGGATATTAGGCCAAGTGTAAAGGGTGATGGTTGGGTATTAAGAACTAACTTAAGATATTACCCCTTTTTAGAACTGGAACACCAAGGTAAAAAGTTAAGCTTACAGCACCTTGAGTTTAATTTTATTCAGTTTGTGATATATCCTCAGAGATTAAAACAAATAAAGAAAATAGCATCGACATACTGATAATCAACCTACTATATTTCTATTTAAATTTATTGATTGAAAAACCACATCATTCATTTGTATGTACAACTAATATTAATACCTTTGGTGTATCAAAATTTAAAAATATGAGCAATTCAGGAAAGTCATATCAGGAATGTTGTTTATACTTTACAGCTAATTCCTTATCGAGATTTATTAATTCGATGGCAGAAGATGCATTCCGCATTACAGGGTTATCGCCTTCTCATGCCTATCTTATGCTTATATTATTTGAAGAACCCGGCCTTAGTCAAGGAGAATTAAGTGATAAAATCAACGTAAAAGCTTCTACCATGACTCGATTTATTGATAAATTAATTACTAATAAATATGTTGAGCGTATTCAAGAAGGTAGAGTGACTTATATTCACCCGACTGAAGAGGGTAGAAAATTACAGCCAATGATCAATGAGGCTTTAAACAATCTCTATCAAAAATATTGTGAGGTTTTAGGGGAAGAGTTTGCTGTAAAATTGACTGCAGATATCCACAAAGCCAATGAAATTATAAAAAAGAAAGATTAGAATACCCCCTATCTAGGTATTCTTTTTTTTGAAATCTAATACTTGTATGTACAACTAATTATATAATTATGAAAACATTAATGATTTTAGCACACCCTCGTCTTGAAAAATCTGTCGCCAATAAGCGAATTGCAGATGAAATAAAGAATAAAATAGATGATGTGGAAGTGAGAGATATTTTTTCGCTATACCCAGATTATAAAATCGATGTGGAGGCAGAACAACAAGCATTAATAAATGCAGATACTATCATTTTCCAATATCCTTTCTGGTGGTATAATATGCCTGCCATTCTAAAAGCCTGGTTTGATGAAGTCTTTGATTTCAATTTTGCCTATGGCCCAGAAGGGAATAAACTAAAAGGAAAAAACTTCCAATTAAGTTTTACAGTGGGTGGACCTGCAGAGGCTTATACTCCAACTGGCTATAACCATTTTAGGATTGAGGAATTAACTAAACCAATGGAACAAACAGCCTATATGGCTCAGATGAACTTTTTAAAACCTATCTATGAACATGGTATGGTATACGTTCCTAATGTTTATAATACACAAGAAGCTGTAGAAGCTAGAGCTGATCAACAATTAGAGCGTATTATTTCAGTAATTGATGGATTTAAAAATGAAACACCAGAGGTACAAATAACCGCTTTTGTAAAAGATTGGTTTGCCCATTTTGATCAGTTAGCAGAAGATGGATATTTCACTCATTCATTGGACAAAGATGCTCAATTAGTTTTCCCAGAAGGAGAATTTATTGGTCATCAAGGGTTTTCGGAATGGTATTCTGCCATCAAAAAAGAAATCAAACCAGACAATCAACATATTATTGAATCCATCAGTATTACTCCTAATAATGAGTATTTTAATGTAGATTTAGCCGTAAAACTTAAAGCTGAAAAATATTCAGGAGAAGCATTACAATTAAATGTCAAAGAAAAATGGAAAGTGGAAATCACAAAAGAGGGGAATGTAAAAATTCATACCTATAAAGTGAAAGCAGTCTAGTTCCTAATTTATCTATTAAATAATCGATACATGATATTTCAAATCCCAATTAAAGTTTCGGATTGTCTTAATATCATTTCATTCATCCATTACTCTCAATTATTAAAAGTTTAAATATGAAAAGTCAACAGATTATCAACTTACTTATTCTACTAGGTTTTATAGTATCCATAAATAATACTTCTGCACAAAATAGACAAGATGAACACCTCACTCCTCTTATGAAAGCGGCAGGAGAAGGAAATGTAGAATTGGTGGAAGAACTCATTAATAATGGGGAAAATATCTTTGTCATTGATCCAATAACAGGTACTAATGTTGTTCATTTTGCTGCTCAAGGTGGTCATGTTGAAGTCATGAAAATTTTAGTGGAACATGGCGCTGAGGCCATTATTAATCTTCAAGCAGCTAGTAATACTTTTACACCCCTAATGGTTGCTACTTGGTATCAAAATCCAAAAATGATTCAATATCTATTATCACTAGATCATATTAATGCGAACTTAAAAGATCAATATGGTAGAACGGCTGCACAATTCCCTGTTCCTGATAAAGGTTCAAAAGAACTACATCCAATAGATCAAGAAATTTCAGAAATCTTTGCTAAGTATTATAAAAAATATGATCGATATATGGAGCAACATTTTGAAGATAAAGTAACTCCTAAAAATTTACCAAAAGACGTTAACCTAGTCATTCCAAATAATGAAATGGGCAATGGATATCATACCGCAGCATTGGTGGCTTCGAGAAATAATAATATTGAATTATTTAGGAAGATGATTGAAAATGGTGCCGATTTAACGCTTGAAGGAGAATATATGAAAGCTGTTGTTACACATAAGGCTGCCTATATGGGAAATTCAAAGATCATGCATATGATTGTAAAACATAAGGATTTTGATAAAATTAAAAATGCTCAAGGCCCTACTAACGGATATACTCCATTACATGATGCGATATGGCATGGAAATACTGCCACAGCAAAAATTTTATTAGATGCAGGTGTGGACACATCTATAGTAGCTTGGGATGGACTTACTCCTCTGGATTTAGCTAAGAAAAAAGGCTATCAAGATATAGTGGATTTGTTCCAATAGGCAATCACAAAAGAGTAGGGTAATTTGAATTAAATATCCTGCTCTTTTTATATTGTTTCAGTCCTCTTATAACGAAAGATTCAACTACATTCAAAGGTCCTCTTTAACATCAAGTCTTCTCCTATTTGAATTACTTATAGATACATGGAATGAAATGCTACCCATCAAAAATAAGCATGTGCTTTGTTATTGAGATTTCTATGAGAAAAGTTATTACTTTTGCCGCAAACAGCTAATTATATCAATTCACTAATCGAAATAAATAAACTTCATCAACGAAATATGAAATTAAAAACGGGAGTCATTTCAAAGACATTCGACAATAAACTGACTAGACCATTCTATTTGCTATTCGCTCTTATTGTATTGAGTAGCCATGATTTGTATATCAAAATGGAGACCTACTTCTTGAAACCCAATCAGGAAGCATCTTTTAGTTTATACAATGGTACTTTTGAAAGTAGTGAAAATACAATTTCAAGAGATCGACTTTTAGATGCTTCAATCGTAGCTCATGGAAAAAGAGTAGCTATTTCAGCCAGACAGTGGGTAGATCAGGACAGTACGGTAACAAAAGCTATTTTTAAACCTACAGAAGAAGGTACCTATGTCGCTGGTGTTTCTACAAAAGAAAGAGTCTTTCAACAGACAGCTGAAGAATTCAATAGCTATTTAAAACATGATGGTGTTTTAGATATGTTGAATGAGAGAAAATATAGTAACACATTAGATGAGGATGTGGCAGAAAGCTACCAAAAGCATGTAAAAGCCATCTACCAAGTTGGTGATCAAAAATCTGAGGACTGGAAGACCATCTTAGGATACCCTATTGAGTTTGTACCAATGGATAACCCTTATGCTAAACATAGTGGAGAATCTCTTGATGTACAATTACTACTAGACGGCCAACCTCTTGCCAACCAAATAGTGTATGCAGATCATGTTTCAGGGCATCATTCCCATGACGGTCACACTCACAGCCATGATCATGGTTCGGATCATGAACACACACACACTAACGGTAAACAACTACGAACTAATGACCAAGGGATCATTACAGTGGGCTTACCCGAAGATGGTATTTATTTTCTTCGAACTATCCATATGAAAAAGGTAGAAGGCAATAAAGATTATACACATCAATCTAAATGGAGTACACTAACTTTTGAAGTGACGCATGAACATGGCGAACATACACATACTCATGATCACGACCACGATCATGACCATGAAGAAGGGATTCCAACTTCACTGTTTGTGATCGTCAGCTTATTTATCATCGCTACATTATTTATGTATTTTAGAAAAAACAACTAAGATGAAATTGAACTTTAAAAAGGTTTTCTTCCTGTTTCTATTATTTCTTCCATTTATTGGATTTGCACATGATGTTACTAGTGCCGATCAGGAAACATTACGTAACGGTGGTTTATGGGCATATATTCAAGTAGGTGCAACTCACATGCTGACAGGGTATGATCACCTACTTTTTCTAGCAGGAGTGGTATTCTACTTAAATGGCTTAAAAGATATTTTAAAGTTTATCACCGCTTTTACTGTGGGGCATTGTATCACATTAATTGGTGCTACGTATTTAGGAATCACTGCTGATGAACATTTAGTTGATGCAATCATTGCTTTGAGTATACTTTATAAAGGTTTTGAAAACCTTGGTGGCTTCGAAAAATTCAATGTCAAGTCTCCGAACTTATTACTTATGGTTGTTATTTTCGGACTGATACATGGCTTTGGATTATCGACCAAATTGCAATCTTTTGATATGGGACAGGGTGAGTTCCTACCTAAGATTTTATGTTTTAATCTGGGTGTAGAATTAGGACAAGTGTTAGCTTTAATTCCTATTGTAATCATCATTACCTTATCTAGAAAAAACAAAGATTTTCTTGCTTTCTACAAGGCGGTCAATTGGTATTTAATTATTGCAGGTTTTTGCCTGTTTTTATATCAAATGTCAAGGTTTTACTCGGGTCATTAATTGATCCAAAAATCTATAAAAAACAAAAAGTAGAATATCGATGATATATAAATTATATTGGTATTCTACTTTTTTATTTAGCTAAAAAAATATGAGCCCAGAAGTTCCTATCATCATTATTGCTATCGCTATCCCTTTATTTTTTGTTTGTCTTAGATTTTTCAAAAAAAGAAATATTGGCTCCCAAAAAAACAGGTTTTGGATCGCGCTAGGTTTTACCTCTTTTGTTAGTCCTGTGATTTATATCCTTGTTATTCTGTCTTGGCTATGGTCTAATTCCTATTACAGTAAAGAAGAGTTTAATGCAAAAGTTTGGGAAAGTACCGAATTGGAACGCTACAGAATGTCTGAAGATATTATCGAAAGTAAGATGCTTTTGGGTAAATCCGATCAGGAAGTAATTTCATTATTAGGTACCGATTATATCTTCTATAATGAAACTAGGATTACATATATGTTAGGTTTCGTCCCTGGGTTATTTAATATTGATCCCGATTATCTTGAAATCACCTTAGAAAATGGTATTGTAGTAAGTGTTACCCAATATGAAGGTTAAACAATTCATGACTATTCAAGTTTAACTTTCAGAAATTATCCGTTCCCAAGACTAAAAAGTATAACTCTTCTACAAAAATGTTTAAGTTCTAAAGCCCTTTCTGTCTTTACCTTTGTCAAAGATCATTTTTAAAGAAGAACTTAAAATAATTACAAGATAAAAATATAATAGTTTGGATATCATGTTCTACTAGAATTAATGTAAGTCATATAAATCTATAATTAGTTGATATAAAGTTCTATACTTAACATAATCCATAAATAAATTCAATTGTAATTACATTTCATTGAAACATATAAATCAAAATAAATGAAACGTATCATTAAATGGTTATTTATCACTGTAGGTATTTTGATATTATCTGTGGTAATTATTGGAACTGCTTTTATTAATATTAGTCCGCAATTTGGAGGATCTGCCAATAAGGATCAACAGTTAAGTTATGCAGAAACCGGTCATTATCAAGATGGGATATTCATCAATGATGAAGAGATTATTATGGAGTACAACTGCCATAGTATCACAGCGATGCTAAAAGAAACGATGAACCCAGATCCTAATGTAGCTCCACATCAAAATATTGATGTGCTTAAAATGGATCCTCAATCGATAGGTACTTTACCGGACTCATTACCTAGAATCACTTGGTTAGGTCACTCGTCATTCTTAATAGAAATTGATGGTAAAAAGGGTTTAATTGATCCTGTTTTTGGTCAATACGCTGCTCCACATCCTTGGTTAGGAAGAGCTCGATTCAATAAGGAAATGCCCATAACTATTGATGATTTATCTAATATTGATTTTGTAATTATCTCTCATGATCACTACGATCATTTGGATTATGAATCGATTGATGAATTAAAAGAAAAAGTGAACCATTTCTATGTTCCGCTGGGTGTTGGAAATCATTTAAGAAGATGGGAAATCAGTGATGATAAAATCTCAGAAATGGATTGGTGGCAAGAAGCCAAGTATAAAGATTTAAAAATAGTACTCACCCCATCAAGGCATATGTCGGGAAGAGGGTTAAGCGATCAATCTGCTACACTTTGGGGATCATGGGTGATACAAAGTCAAAACACTAATATTTACTTTAGTGGCGATGGTGGATATGGAAAACACTTTAAAGAAATAGGAGAAAAATATGGCCCTTTTGATGTAGGTTTAATGGAATGTGGACAATACAATGAACTATGGAGAGATGTTCATATGATGCCCGAAGAATCCGTTACTGCTGCACAAGACATCCAAGCGAAATTAATTGTCCCTATACATTGGGGATCATTTGCATTGGCTACGCATTCTTGGACTGATCCTGTTGAGAGGATAGTTAAAGCTGCCAAAAAAGAAAATATGCCAATTGCAACGCCAAAAATTGGTCAATCTATATTGATTGATGGAGAGCTGAAAACAGATTATACACATTGGTGGGAAAGTAAACGCTACGCAATGATGAGATAGACATTTAAAAGACTACATCTTTAGAAAGGTGTAGTCTTTTCTATTTTACATAAAAATGCATTCAGAAATAAATAGTATTTTTAATATCTAAGAACAAAAATCCATCAATTATTTACGTATCATGAACATCAAGAAAATTATCAATTCCACTCAACGCCCTGCCCTATATGAAAAAGGAACCACCTTTATGTGGACAGATCCTTATATTTCGAAACAATTACTTCAAATTCATCTGAACCCCGATATTGACCTTGCTAGCCGTAAACAATCTTCTATCGAAAAAACTGTCAATTGGATTCTTGATCACTTAAAAGTGGAGAAACCTTTAAAAATTCTGGATCTAGGATGTGGTCCAGGTTTGTATACCAAAATTCTTGCAGAAAAAGGACATCAAGTCACAGGTATGGATATCTCTAAAAACTCAATAGAGTATGCCACTTCCACAGCAGACAAAAATGGTCTCTCTATTCATTACAGAAATGAAAGTTATCTTGAAGCTGATTTAGGAACTGAAGAATATGACCTCATTCTACTTATTTATACTGATCTCGGTGCTTTAACTCCTTCAGAAAGAGCTCCTTTACTCATCAATATAAAAAATGCCCTAAAGAAAGGTGGTTCATTTATTTTTGATGTATTGAAAGATAAAGACTTTACGAAAAAGGCATCTCTCAAATCTTGGGATGCAGTAGAAGCAGGCTTTTGGAAAGGTACACCACACTTAGCTTTATCAGAATCATTCTTGTTTGAAGAGGAGAAAGTTCTCCTTTCACAACATACCATTATCGACGAAAATGATACTACAGATGTCTACCGTTTTTGGACACACTTCTTCTCTAAGAAAGATATTTTAGAAATGATTGCCGCTCCAAATTTTAGCAACGTTACTTTTGAAGAAGGTTTACTCCCAAAAAGCGATATGTGGAATGGCGATAATGTATTGTTTATCAAATGTGATAAATAAGAAAGAATCAATTAATTTTGGAGAATTAAAACAACCAAAAGCTATTCATAATTGTAGAATCGCTTTACTCATCAATTTATTTAGAGATTGCAACAATTATTTGATAAAATCAGAAACGACATTCCATTGTCACCCGAAGCAGAGGAACATATTTATTCGATCGGGGAAATAAAGAATATATCTAAAGGTGACTTATTAATACAACAAGGCCATACTGTTCATACAACTTTCTTTGTTACTGAGGGATGTTTACGTTCTTTTTATGTTGATAAAGATGGGAAAGAACATACCCTACAATTTGCAGTAAATGATTGGTGGATAAGTGATTTTATGGCCGTCTACAACCAAGATGTCGCATCACTTACTGTTGAGTGTATACAAGACTCTAGAGTCATCGAATTCCAGATGGAACAATTGCAAGAGATCTACCCTTTATTCCCTGAATTTGAGACATTTCAAAGAAAGAACTTGGAACGTCATGTGATGCACTTACATAAAAGAATTCTAAATCAGCTTAGGTTAACAGCTACCGAAAGATATGAATTATTCATAAGACAATATCCTAATATAGAACAGTTTACCCCTAACTATTATATTGCTTCTTATCTTGGTGTAACAAAGGAAAGTTTAAGTAGAATACGAAAATTAAAAGCTCAGAAGTAGCTTTGTTATCATAGGGTAATTTCTGAGAGATCTTTATCATGTAACTTTGTGAATTGAATATAAAATCACCAAAAGTTATGCTAAAGAAAATTCTTGGATTATCACCAAAATTAGAGTCTGATGGCTCATACAGCCCGTCTAAATTGGCGTTAATGATAGGAACATCGAAAAAAACTGACTATGAAAATATCTCTTACAATCAATACAAAGGTGAAAAAACTAAGATTTTAGTCATCTTTACAGAAGAGAAAAATCTTAAAATGAAGAACGGTAAATACTTCTCAACAGGCAACCACCCTGTTGAAGCACTATTACCAATGCTTCATCTGAGAAATGCTGGGTTTGAATTTGAAATCGCAACTACTACTGGTAAACCTGTCGTATTTGAAATGTGGGCTTTCCCAGATAACGATATCGCTGTGAATACCCTATACTATGATCTGAAATCTGAATTTGATAATCCTGTTAAACTCTCTGATTTCATAAACCTATCTTCTCACCGCCCAGAAGATTATGCAGCAATATTTATTCCGGGAGGGCATGGAGCCATGATTGGAATTCCTGAAGATAAAAATGTAGATAACGTCTTAAGATGGGCTGATGAGAATGAACTGTTTACAATCAGTTTATGTCATGGTCCGGGAGCTTTTTTAGCTACTACATTAGACGATCAGAAGTTCCTTTATGAAGGGTATAACATGGCTGTTTTTCCAGATTCTGTGGATAATCAAACGCCAATGTTTGGATACTTACCCGGAAAAATGCCCTATGGGTTAAGTGAAAAACTAAAAAGCCTCGGAGTATCTCTAATGAATACAAAAATGGATAAAACGGTTTGTCTTGATAGAAAACTGATTACAGGAGCTAGTCCTTTAGCCTCTAATGAGCTTGGTAAATTAGCTGCAAATACCTTATTGAAAGAATTAGGTTAAAAGGGTATTATCCAAAAAAATACTACAACGGTCTGTGGATTTGTTCATCACCATTGAATGAATTTACTGGCCGTTTTTTTATTCAATTACCTCTTTTAATAGTATTTTTAATGGTGATTCATTGAGTTGAATGGACTAAAAAGTCTAGTTTTCATAACCTTCTATTGTCATTTCATGAGAAATATTATTATCAAAGGTGCAAGGCAAAACAATCTTAAGAACTTGGACTTAAAAATACCAAGAAATAAGATTGTAGTATTTACGGGTGTTTCTGGATCGGGGAAATCGTCTTTGGTTTTTGAAACCATAAATGCTGAAGCACAACGTCAGCTGTACGATACTTTTAGCACTTTTGCGAGAAGCAGAATGCCAAAATACGAACAAGCAGACTACGACTTGATAGAAAATTTATCTCCTGCAATATTAATAGAACAAAAGCGGTTTTCTGGTAATTCTAGATCTACTGTAGGTACTGTAACGGAAATATACACTTACCTTAGATTATTATTTTCTCGTATTGGTTCTGAATTTATTGGAGGTTCTAACCACTTTTCCTTTAACTCTCCTGAAGGGATGTGTGAGCACTGCAGTGGAACCGGATTCGCCACTAAAATTGAAGTCGATGCCCTCATAGATTGGAATAAAACTATTAATAATGGTGGCATTTTATTTAGTGATTTTAAAGTTGGTTCTATCTTTTGGAAACAGATTGTGATGTCCAATTTATTTGACTGCGATAAGCCTTTCAAAAATTTCTCTGAAAAAGAGATACATGACTTCTTATATGCAAAAAGTATTCGACATGATTTTGGAGATGAGGAAGGTTTTCTGAAAGGTAATTATGAAGGCTTATACCGAAAAATCAATCGCCTGTATCTGAATAAAGATATCGCTAGTCTTTCAAAAAAGAAACAGGATGTGATCAAAAATTATATCCATCAAGGAACATGTGACCAATGCAACGGTACTCGTCTAAACTCAAAAGCTTTATCAGTAACTATCCATCAAAAAAACATATTTGAATTATGTGAGATGCAACTAAATCAATTATCTCATTTTATCTCACAAATAAAAAATGAGATGGTAGCTACGGTGCTGGAACAAATACAATTGCGTTTACAATATCTGATAAATATTGGCGTCGGGTACCTCAACTTATCGAGAGAAACCAGTACATTATCGGGAGGAGAAGCACAACGAGTAAAACTTGCTAAACAACTAGGCAGTAGCCTTACTGAGATGATCTATATACTTGATGAACCAAGTGTTGGACTCCATCCTAGAGATGTTCATTTAGTCAATGAATTATTCAAAGAACTCAAAGCAGGAGGAAATACGGTCTTAATTGTTGAGCATGATCCTGATGTGATTAAGATTGCTGACCATATTATCGATATCGGTCCTCATGCTGGAGTGAAAGGTGGTAAAATTATGTATCAAGGTGATTTTAAGGGCTTACAAAGAGCAGATACTCTCACCGGAAAGTTCTTACATACTCCGATTCCTAAAAAGGAGCCAATAAGAAATTCAAATGAGTACTTCACAATAGAAAAGGCTACGTCCAATAACCTAAAGAATATTACCGTAAAGATTCCAAAGGAGTTATTTGTCTGCATTACTGGCGTTGCCGGATCTGGAAAAAGCTCATTGATACATCAAGAGTTCTTGAAGAAAAACGCTAAAGCCATTGTGATTGATCAAAGTCCAGTTGGACAATCTGAACGTTCTAATTCGGCCACCTATACCGGTGTATTCGATTTGATTCGTAAAGTGTTTGCTAAACAGAATAAAGTAAGTAGTGCATTATTTAGTTTTAATTCAAAAGGCGCCTGTCCAAAATGTAATGGATTAGGTTATATCACGATAGACATGGCATTTTTGGATGCTGTGAAGTCGAAGTGTGAAGAATGTAATGGAAAACGATATAATCATGAAGTACTCACCTATAAGTATCAAGGGAAAAATATCCATGAAGTATTAGAACTTACGATTCAGCAAGCCTACGAATTCTTTGCCATCAAGGAAATTCAATTAAAACTAAAGCTGTTAATTGATGTAGGACTTGGCTACTTAAAACTAGGACAACCTCTTTCTACATTATCTGGAGGGGAATGTCAAAGGGTGAAGCTAGCTAGTGAATTACATAAAGAAGGGAATATCTATATTATGGATGAGCCAACAACGGGCCTTCATATGTCAGATATTCAAAAAATTATTGAGTTAATGAATCAATTGGTAGATAATGGAAATTCATTAATCGTTATCGAACATAATTTGGATGTGATTAATAATGCCGATTGGATTATCGATATTGGACCTGAGGGAGGTATTGCTGGAGGGGAATTAGTTTTTGAAGGAACACCAGATAAGATTGTACTTTCGAAGACAAGTTACACAGGCAGATACCTAAAGGAATATAAGAACGCTTTCAAGTAAAACAGCCACTCTCTCAATAAATGATTTAATAAAATGAAAGAAACTATACTAAAATTCAGTCAGCTATTATCAAAAGGAAAAGAGTATATTGAAAACTCTCCGATTGAAGAATTCACCAAAAAAGAAAGGCTAGAAAAATGGTCAAAACAAGAGATCTTAGGCCATCTTATCGACTCAGCAGTAAATAATCTTCAACGTTTTACGGAAATTCAATTTGAGGAAAAACCTTATGTTATCAGAAAATACAACCAAGATGAGTTGGTAAAGGTCAATGATTATCAAAATGCCAATCGTACCGAATTACTTCATTTCTGGATGTCGATAAACTATAGAATCATAGCAATTATGAAACTCCAAACGGAAGCAACTTTAGGATACAAAATTGTATTAGGTGATCATGAAATTTCGGATTTAAAGTTTCTCATGCAAGATTATGTTGCTCATTTAGAACATCATCTCCAACAACTAACCATCCAAAGTAAATAATATATCTTCCACATTTTCTGTATATAAACTATTTATCGCTCTTTGTCTTTTAAGATTCGGGCAATACTTTGAAAGCAATACGACATCTTTTGACAGGATAAATAATTAGAATTACAACATCAATTTTTTAAGTATAGAAATGTTGTAATGAAAAAATTCACTCTATTTTTAATATTAGCAAGTCTGGTATTTACCTCCTCAGCACAAACTTGGGAACAAATGAATGCTTCAAAAAAAGAAGCAATGGAACATTTTAATGAAGATAAATTTGGAATGTTTATTCATTGGGGACTGTACTCCATTTTAGGAGGAATGTATAAAGGTCAAAAAATTGATGATATAAAAAGTCCAGATCCTGGTGTTGCAGAGTGGATTCAAGCAAGAGCTAGAATTTCTAGAGATGAATATTCAAAACTAGTTGATGAATTCAATCCTGTAAAATTTGATGCAGAGGAGTATGTGTTGCTATTAAAAAATGCAGGAATGAAATACTTGGTCATAACTTCTAAGCATCATGATGGTTTTGCACTTTTTGATTCTAAACATAGCACATTTGATATAGGTTCTACTCCTTTTAAAAGAGATATCATCCAAGAATTATACAATGCCTGTCAGAAACATAATATTGATTTTGGGGTATACTATTCCCATAATATCGATTGGAATGATGCGAACGATTGTAACATTAAAAATTACTTAGATTATACGGGAGAAGTTTGGCCAGAACCTGCCGACTTTAAAGGAAAAAAACGCAGAACAATGGGGGCAAATCTTTGGGATCCATCACCAAATACATTTGATGACTACTTATATAACAAGGCGTTTCCTCAAGTGAGGGAATTACTCACAAGGTTCCCAAATATTAAATTTATGTGGTACGATTTTGCTCACTTTTTAACGAAATACCAAAGTTTTCAATTTTATAAAACGGTGTACGATATCAACCCTAATGTGATTGTTACTGATAGAGTGGGGCATGGTTTGGGTGACTACAAAATTCCAGGGGATAATAAAATTCCAACAGTAGAAGAAATGGAAGGCAAACCTTGGGAGACAGTAGGAACTTTCAACCATTCTTGGGGGTACAAAGAATATGATAACGATTGGAAATCTCCTTATGAGTTAATCTATTGGCTTACTGCTATTGCTTCGAGAGGAGGCAATTACATGTTAAATATTGGACCTAAAGGTGACGGATCTATTCCAGCACAAAACATTGAAAACTTAAAAGCTTTAGGCAAGTGGACTAGCGTAAATGGTAAAGCAATTTATGGAACGCATAAGTGGAAAATTAATCAGGAGAGTGCTGAAATAGATAAGAACGAAAAAGGCTACGGCTTTAAAGAAAAGTTTACTCCATCTGATTTCTGGTTTACAGCAAAAGGAGATAAAGTATACGCTATCGCTTTAGAAAGAGGTAAAACAGCTCTTATTAAAAGTTTTGCCAATGAGGATATCAAAGACGTAAAACTGTTAGGTTACGATAAGAAATTAAAATGGAAACAAACTGATGATGGGTTATCAATTGTTCTACCTAAAAATAAAGATAATCAAATTGGTTTTGCTGTAGAGGTAACATTAAGTAACTCATTATAGAGTACTTTTGAGGAATATATAAGGCTCCCAACCATTAAACTAAAGTTTGTTTAATGGTTGGGAGCTTTCATATTACATGCCCATCAAGCTCCTAAAAATACTCTCGATACTTCAGCCGTATTTCTTGACCAGTCAATATCATACACTTCATCTGCTTCTTCTATATTATCAACAACCGTCAAACTTTGTACTTCAGATTTAAGCTTCAATAATTGACCAATTTTTAATTTAGCATCAAGTTTTTTGATCAAGGCTTCTACACCTTCTGTATTTAAATTACGAATCAATTGCCCTTGAAAACTCATTTCTAACCAAATGATTTCTCTTGTTTCAATTGCTAAAACTCCAAATACCAATCCTTTCGTTAAAGTCTGATTTATTCTCACTTGATGTTGGACCGTTGTCGGGTCGTAAGCCACTCCACTTTCAGAGATTTTCATAGGATGTTTACTATTCATCCAGCCAACAACTAGATTCGGAGATAAACTACCATTTGTGTAAGAGTTGCAGGTGAAAGTAACATACTTTGCATTGAGCTTTTCTAACCTAGAAAGATCTACATCTATATATTCGGCGGTCCCCACTTTTTCAGGGATATACTGTATATCTCCACTGTGCTGACATCCTGGAATTGTTAATTGAGAATATGAGCAAAATTCTGATTTACCTTCATAGGCAACATGACAACTTAAATCCATATCTAAGTGTTGAGCCGATAATCCCTCTCCCCACTGTAAAAATAACCTAACCGTATCTCCCTCCACCTTAAATCGAGTTCCCATTAATCCACAAGAAATATCCTGAACCGTTTCCGAACGGTCTCCAATGGCAATAGGAATATTAAATAGACTCTCTTCAATATATATTGTTGAATGTTCATTATTCTCAGCCAAAAACTTCTTTTTCATACATTTCAAACTAAGGTCTTTTACCAATTCCTGCATATTGCTTAGTTCTTCATGGGTATACAATTGAAGCAACTTATTAGGAGGAATCATTTTATTTACTCCTCCCAAAGGATTCACTGACCTTGATACATTCTTATCAAAATAATTTTCAGCATACATATCTAAAGTAAATACTAGTCGTAATGGAACTTGATCCATAATATCTTCGAAATGTTGGATAGTGATATCTCCACCAAACCAAAGCATATTAGAAAACAATGAGCGAGCAAAAATTCCTGGTCTTTTTTTCAATATCTGAAAAGTATTTTCAGCATCTGATTTCATTCTGAAATGATCCACTTTACCCTGCCATACCTCATACTTTTCATTATAAAAAGTATCCATTAAAAGAGATAACTGACTAAAGCCTTTTCTTTTGCTATATTCTGATAACCGTAATGCTCTAATCACTCTCACCCAAATGTTTCTTTTCGAGTGCATTAGTTCACATTGAGACTGAATATCCATCGAAAGGCTATTTAACCAAAATGCATATTGACGACACTCCTTTCTTGTAAATTTCAGCTTAAGTTTATTTTTCGCTTTTTCTTCTGCAAGCGTACTTTGGTCTGATGCTGAATGTAAATGGTATGAATTTTTCTTATTGCGGCGAACGATCACTTTTGGCTCAACAAGCTGAAGGAAACCCGTATGTTTAAACCATAAATATCTAAGAATATCATTTGGTGATTTAAACAATGCATTCACTTCCTCAATTTTACCCTCTTCGACTAATGCATCTATCACAAACATTAGCGTTTCTTTTATTTTAATATCTGTATGAGGTAGTACACCAAACTCATTGATCAAGATTTTTAAATCCTCTCTTTGAGTGGCATCTAAAGCAACAGGAGAAGCGAGAAGATCTGCTAAATACTCTTTTAATTGATCCATAGACCATAGTTTCAATACCTTCAACTTATTCTTTGATGGCTGTAAGTCTAATTGATCAAATTGAAACGGAGTACCACAAAATGGACACCCGTTGTATCGTTCCAATGGAAAAGTGTGCTCTGGTATATGATGGCCACATTCTAAAGTCACCCCATTTTGATGTTGAAATAACTGAGCAAATAGTGTAATAATATAATTTTTAATTGACGCACCAGTAGGTATATCCCATTGTCTAACCAAGGGAGTCCAATTCTTATTTACTCCTGTGACTTCTTTTATGAGGTCCAAAATCTCTAATAGAGTTTCTTGAGAACATTGATTCACTTCTTTCAATAGTTCCTCAGAAAATGTAAAGCCTAATTTAGTACAATTGGCCACCAATAATGTAGTGGTATGATGTAAGTGAGATCCACTAATTCTCGTTTTCCATTGTGTAGGAACTACCAATGCGTTTTTTCTTAACGCTACTTTTAATATATCTGATTTCATAATAATTAGTTTAAATCAGGTAATCTTGCTTCTAATTAGTTATCAATAATGGTGGGGACGGATCCCCTGAAGTAAGAAGCAATTGACCTTGATTATATTGGGTAATTTAGAGACTTTTGCCAACCAATCGTTCTCCTTTCGGAGACCAGGATTCGAACCTGGATTATAGAAGTAAGCCTCTATTGACCCATGAGTAAACAATACATCAGTTTCTAATTTTGTAGGACAGGTAGGATTCGAACCTACGACACAGATACCCAAAGTATAGGAGTAAATTTGACTTGACCTCACTATGGTAATTTAATAACATAGTCTGGATTCGAACCAGTTTAAACCGTTCTGTAGTAAGTTAGTATTGACCAAGATTCGGTAATCATCAAATTATCTTGCTCTACCTACTGAGCTACTGTCCTAGTATGAGGAAGGTGACTACGCAATAGTTGCGTAGCCTTATTTTTTCTTTCTCCAAGGGGCATTTTTATTATGATCACCTGCCATAATAGAACCATAAGGTAAAATCTCGTCGACTACTTCACCTAAACCGAACTCTTTCATCTGTTGTCTTACAGTGTCAGCATTCTTATAGGCAGAAGGTAATTCTGAAATATCAATTTCGTTAGAGTAGAATCTAACATCTAACCCTGCAGTTTCATCAGCAAAAATTTCTGCATCAGTTTTATGATCATTATTTTTCTTATGCTGAGTTCTACTCATATTTCTTCCTGCACCATGTGGAGCAAAGCCTAAATTGGTAGCACTTTTTTGTCCTTTCACTACTAATATTGGTGATGCCATGTTCAATGGAATCAACCTTAAATCAGAGTCTTCCGGCATAAAAGAAGGATGTAAAGGTGTAGCTCCTTTCGCATGATAAAAGTGATTACCTTCTTTGAAAACAAAGTTATGCTCATTCCAAAACCTGTCTTTAACATCCAATTGAAGTTTATCTGCAATATCATCATGTATACAAGTATGATTTTGCTTGGTCCAATCTCTCATCACTTGTAAAGCCTTCCAATACTCTTGTCCTTCCTCCGTATCAAAAGGAATCCATGCATTTTGCTTTAAGGTTTTAGGAGAAAGATTCCTTCTAAATTTTTCAGCTACTTTCATCCCTGCCTTAAATAACTTCGCTCCAGGAGCTCTCGAACCATGATGAGTTACTACAACTGTATGTCCAGTAGCTTTTGATATCCCTACATAAAGAAAATGATTTCCATCTCCTTGAGTACCTAGGTGTTTTCTTGCATCATGGATCATAAATCTTTGATTCAAGAATGAATTTCCATTGAAAGCTGCTAATAAATCTGCAGGAAATCTATATTGATCATCTCTACTTCTGCCTCCAGGACCAAAGTGTGTGGCCTCATGAGCTGCATCCAATACTAGCTTGGGATCAACTTTTCCGTAATCTGAAAGCATTAGCGAGCAACATATATCTGCACTGTGCATACCTGGGTGAATAGCATTTTCTGTCACCACTACCCCACCAACTGGGATCGTTCCCTCTGGTCCACTTGGACAAGCATCTGGCATAATGGCTCCATTCACCACTGTAGGTGTCTGCATCACTTTTTGCATTGTATTTAATACTGATGCTACATTCGATTTTTCTAACTCATTATCTGCTTTAATATTGATTGAAAAATCAATAGGCTGATCATGTAAGTCCATTACAGGAGCCGTTTTAAATTGCTCTAAGTAAGTCTTCATTTCATCATCGGTAAGTGAGTTTGCATTGATATGCTCTATCGCTTTCTTAAACCATTTCCCCGGTCTATATCCTAAATCTATTAGTGTATTTCCATTAATCATTTTCTTTTCCATTTGATTGTGTTTTTGATAACAATTCAAAGGTGAAACTCAACTACGCAATGAATTTGCGTAGAAGTAAATATTTTTTAATTTTTGTGATATGGCACAAAATAAGAATGCTTTAATACGTTACAAAACGATAGATAAATGTCTGCAAAACAAGTATAAAGAGTGGACATTAAATGATTTAATAGAAGCTTGCTCTGAAGCGTTGTATGAATATGAGGGAAGAGACATCAACGTAAGTAAACGTAGTGTTCAGCTTGATATTCAAATGATGCGGAGTGATAAATTAGGATACAATGCTCCTATTGTTGTATATAATAAGAAATACTACAAATACGAAGACGACAACTACTCTATCATGAATATCCCTTTAAATGAAAATGATATGAGTATTTTATCGGAAACCGTAGAAATGCTAAAGCAATTCAAAGACTTTTCCTTGTTTTCTGAATTGGGTGGCATCATTCAACGTTTAGAAGACAAAGTCTATTCTGAGAAAACCAATCAACCCTCGATTATTCATCTAGATAAAAATGAAAACTTAAAAGGTCTTCAACATTTAGATATTATCTATCAAGCAATATTAAAGGAGGTAACTTTAGATATAAAGTATCAATCATTCACAGCAAAGAACCCTTCTAAAGTGGTGTTTTTTCCATATATACTGAAAGAATTTAATAACCGGTGGTTTGTCATAGGAAAACGACAAAAAAATAGAGTAATCCTCACTTTCGCATTAGACCGAATTTTGGAAATCGACTACAATCTAAAGGTCGACTATGTAAAAGAAAACTTTGATGGGGATGAATATTACAAAGACACTATTGGGGTAACGGTAATGAACAAAAAGCAACTTCATGATTGCCATCTAAAAGTCAATGCTTTTAATGCTCCCTATGTGATTACCAAACCAATTCACCATTCTCAAAAACTTATCGAAACCTATGATGATGGTAGTGTTGTAGTATCTGTAAGAGTACATCTCAATTATGAGTTTGAACGAATAATATTAGGTTTTGGTGATAGTATGGAGGTACTGAAACCTTGGAGTTTAAAAAGTAGAATAAAACAAAGACATAAAAAGGCCTATCACAATTATCTAAAGGAAGAGGAAGAACAATGCAAAGATTAATAGATAGCATCAAAGCTTATATTACATTAGATCAAGAAGAACTTTCTATTTTAGAAGAGTCTCTATCCATCAAACAGTATACAAAAAAAGAAGTCATTTTTAGCGAGGGCCAAGTAGCCAATGAGCTTTACTTTGTTACTAAAGGCTGTGTACGACTATTTTATAATGTAGAGGGAATCGACAAAACAGCTTTTTTCTATACTGAAGGACAATTTATCTGTGCTGGCGAAAGTTTTACCTTTGGAACGCCTGCTTTGGAAAGTTATCAAGCCATTGAACCTACAGAGTTGATTATTTTTACTAAATCTGATATTGAAAAACTAACTCGCCTAGTTCCAAAAATGGAAGTGATTGCAAGAGTGGCGGTAGAAAATGAATTAATTACAAGTCAGAAAATCATTGCTTCTTTTGTCACCAAATCTGCTAAAGAAAGATATCGTGATTTACTAAATACTCAAAAAGAATTATTCCAAAGAGTTCCACAACAATTTATTGCTTCCTTCTTGGGTGTATCTCCTGAGACCTTAAGTAGAATAAAAGCTAGAGTTCACAAAGAAGACCTTTCTTGACGATCGTCAAGAGAATTCTAATCTGCTGCCTGTACCTTTAAAATATCATTAAATAACAAAGAAAATGAAGCATGTATTAGTAGCAGGTGCAACCGGTTATCTTGGGCAGTACCTTGTCAAAGAACTTAAAAACAAAGGTTTTTGGGTTAGAGTTTTGATCCGCAAAGAAAGTCAAAAAAGCCTTTTTGAACAGGTAGATGATTTTTACGTTGGTGAAATCACAAAACCTGAAAGTATCCAAGACTTAACTCAAAATATTGACTGGGTAATTTCAACGATTGGAATCACCCGTCAGAAAGATGGTCTCACTTATATGGATGTCGATTACCAAGGCAATGCCAACTTATTAGCGTTAGCAAAAAAAGATAAGGTAGAGAAGTTTCAGTACATTTCTGCTCTTAACGGTGACCGATTGAAACATCTAAAAATCTTCGAAGCCAAAGAGAAGTTTGTAGATGAGTTAAAACAATCTGGTTTATCGTATTCCATTGTAAGACCTTGCGGGTTCTTTTCAGACATGAAAGATTTTCTTGATATGGCAAAAAGCGGTAGAGTTTATCTTTTCGGTGACGGAAACTTAAAAATGAATCCGATTCACGGTGAAGACCTTGCAAAAGTATGTTTGCAACTGATACAAGGAGAAAACAAAGAATCCACAGTTGGTGGACCCGATATATTTACTCAAAATGATATTGCTACTTTAGCATTGCAAGCATGGGGTAATCCTATTAAAATCAGTCACCTGCCTGATGCAATAAGAAAACTTACCATCTGGTTATTAAGAACATTTACATCATCAAAAACATATGGCCCATTTGAGTTTTTCTTAACTGCAATGGCCTTAGACAATGTAGCTGATGTGTATGGAGATCATCAACTTGAAATTTACTTTAATAACAATACATATAACAGTTAAATATTCTTTGTAGACCAAAATCGATCCATCTCAATGTGTTCTTTCAATGAATATTGACAGTATTCGATATAAAAAATATTTGATATTATTGAGCTCATTATTCTAGATATTTTAATCCAGTTTTCATAGGATTTTATAGTAATGAAAATTAGAATAAATAATGACATAAAGTATTTAAATAGTGTGAATAATGAAGATCTTGTTAGATCATCAATCAAAGGTTCGTTTCTTGTATTCTCTTCTAAAATATAATCACAAATTTCTTTGAATAGTGTTTTGTTTGTAATAGAATTAATTTGAATAAAATCAAAATATATATCCGAAAAAAATGAAAAAGCTAAAACAAAAGAAGGTAAAAAAGAAAAAACAAAAGTAATAAAATCTTCTTCTTTCTTTGTTTTTATTTTTGAAAAAAGAATTAAAAATTTAGAAGGAAGTAGCTCAATTATTGAATATGTCTCAGATTTTAACTCTTCAATTATTAAATTCAACTGTTTTTCTTGTTTATTTTTTTTATTTAGAAGGTTACTTTTTACTATTGTTACATCATCATTGTTTTGTATTGAATATTTCCGTTTAAAAGAAATTAATTCATGATTTTCAGAATGATTTGATTCTATTTGTTCTATTAAGAATAGTTCTTTTATTATTTCTTTATTATTTCCCCATAAAATATGAGCTTCCTCATCTTGAGGTTTCGCTGTTAAAGGGTATATTAATTGAGTTAAAATATTTTTTTCTTTCAGAATAGTCTTCGAGTACCAAAAATTTAATAGAAGAAAAACAATTGACGAAATAAAAGTAAGGTCCCTTGCTGAAAATGAAATATTAATTATTGGAACTTTAACAGTATCAAACTCTTTAATTTTTTGTGTTTTTAAAATATTTATCTCTTTTTCTTCTTTTGAAATATTGCTTTCATATTTATAATCTGAATATTCACCAATAGAATTTATATTATTCAATGGCTTACCTTGATTTAAAATTTCAAATTTTTGATTAAAGAAATTCTTATTATGATCAGAGAATTTCAATTTTAAAATATTGTTCTCTCTAACTTCTATTCTTATATTATTTCCACTATAAATATGATTAATAACTCCAATAAATATTATCAATGAGAACAAGCTCATTATAATCCAACTCTGTCTTGAATTATTGGATTTTTCATTCAATGTTTTTAAAAGTTCAGATGTTCTATAAGAGAGATCTATTTTTAGCTTAGTCATTGCTATTAAGTTTGTTAATTTATATCATAACGTCCGATCAAACACACATTATAAATATAATTAATACAATCAAAAATTTAAAATTTTATTATAAATCCTATAGTATTTAATAATTAATTCTAACTTTCTTCAATGCTCGATTCAAACTTCTTATTGTCACACCTAAATAAGAAGCCATGTTCTCTTTGGATAATGGTACTTCCTGCTTTGCTTGAAGTTCTAATAGTTTACCTAAACTATGTTCTATTGTATAAAGTTGTTGAAATGATGCTCTACTTGATGTATTGATAATTCTTTCTGCAAAAACATCTAGCAGCAAATTATTCAGAGCAAGATCCGTCTTCACTAATTCTGAAAAGTAATCATAGGCAATTGCATAAACAGAAACATCAGTAATTGCTTGAATGCTACATAGACATTTTATTTTCTTGATAAACTCAATTTCTCCGACGATTTCACCACTACCTAAAAACTCTAAAATATATTCTTTATCATTATCTTCAGTAAAAAAACACTTTGTAATCCCTTCTTTGATGAAAATTACTTTGGTCGGTTTTTCGTCCTGACTAAACAAAAAATCTCCTTTACGATAGTGTTTTACAAGAATCTTATCCTTTCTATTTTCTTGTTCATAGAGACGTTGTATATAGGTTAAAAATGTCTGGTTTTTCCTTAGCATAAATTAGGTGGGACAAATGTCCTTTTATAGATTTTCTCTTCTATTTAATTTTGTATTTTTAAAAAAGATAAACATAAAGAAATGAAAAACAATATTAAAACCATAGCATTTGATGCTGACGATACATTGTGGGTCAATGAGACGTATTTTCAGGAAGCTGAAAAGCAATTTGCAGAATTATTAAAAGATTACCTTCCATTACAAGAAGTCTCTAAGGAGTTATTTCAGACAGAAATCAAAAATTTACCATTATACGGTTATGGAGTAAAGGGATTTATGCTGTGTATGATTGAAACAGCCAATAGAGTATCCAATAACACCATCTCACCTACTGTAATCAATAAAATTTTAGAAATAGGAAACGAGCTTATCCTCCAACCTATCGATGTACTTGATGGAGTAATTACTACTTTAGATGCCTTAAAAGATGATTACAGATTGATTGTAGCTACAAAAGGTGATCTTTTAGACCAAGAACGTAAATTGAAAAACTCAGGATTGGAACATTATTTCCATCACATTGAAATCATGAGTGATAAAAAAGTAATGGATTACCAAAAACTTATTCATCACTTAGATAGCAAACCTGAAGAGTTTTTGATGATTGGTAACTCAGTAAAATCAGATATTCTTCCAGTATTGGAGCTAGGGGGTTATGCAGCACATGTACCATTCCATACAACATGGGCGCATGAAAAGCATGAGGAAGATATACAAAACCCTCACTTCACAAAGTTACAAGCTATCAATGAAATCGTTAGTATTTTAAAATAGATAGCAAAAAAGTCTCTCAATAAGGTAAATCCTCATGAGAGACTTTTTTATTTCTTATCCCTTAAATCAGATGGTGGATATCCATAGTATTTTTTAAATACTTTACTCATATGAGCGATATGGCTAAAGTTTAAATCAAATGCTATTTCCGTCAAGCTTTTATCAGTATAGGTTATCTGCCTAAAAACCTCTTCTACTTTTTGTTGATTATAAAACTGAAGTACTGGCTGATCAAATATGGATTTAAAAATACGATTCAACTTAGAAACACTCATGCCATATTCATCGCTTAGTTCTGTTAAGTTGGGTTGTTCTGAAAAGTCCGATAAATAGGTATTCTTTAGTCGAACCATTGCTTTCAGGTCTTCCGGATGGATATTCGTCTTTAATCTTGTCGACTCGTTTTCCATCTTCTCTATTATTGCCCCCATAATATCTGCAGACTTACTAAAAAATGTAATATGTCTACGTCTTGACGGGTCAACATTGGCCATAATAGTCTTTACATAGTTCTCAATTTCTACATCAAGAGAAAAATATTGCAACCAAGGTGATTTGTCATCAAAAAGAGTTTTGAGTTTAAAATCTGGGTTGGGGGAATTAAAGCTATTGAAAAGATCTAATGAAAAGCGGATCGTTACCCATTGACAGTCAATATTATTAGGAAACTCTAACTCAAACTCCTGACTAGAATTATATATGTATATGCCAAGGTTATTAAAGTTGGTACTCTGTCCTTTTCTATAAAATTCACCAGTACATCCTATACGAACAATGATATAATGCTTTTCCTCATTGGGAGTATATTGAGCAACTATAGGTTTCTTAGAATTGAGGTGAAAGATATCTACAAACATATCTCCTAAGAAGCGTATAGAATTGGCTTTCACCTGACACCAACTATTATTAATATTTAATTCTTCACCATCCCAAGTTCCACCTAACTCTTTGGCAATTATCTCATACCCTTTATGATGGTCTATATCACTGGTTGAAATGATGTACTTATCTTCCATAATCTGCATTTTCTATTTATTCTAATATACAACGCTCCATTATTTTACACATCATTTCATGAAAAAATCAAAAAAAATATGAATTGACGATTTTTGACAACCGCTTAAAGAAAACGTACAAATCATTGCATAGGATAACGACGACATTTGTAATGTAATCAATTGGGAAACACACTTAATCATCTCTTCCTAAACTGTTTACAACAAAATATTTTATCATAAATAAATTCATAAAAATGAAAAACTTAAAAAATTACTTATTCGTTGTTATCGCATTTATCTTTTCTACAAATGTTATCGCTCAAAAAAGCATTACAGAAAATTTATCTGAATTGAATCTAAAAAGTGAATACAAAGGAGGCAAGCTATATGAAGCCAATGGATTTTTAATTCCAGTAATTGAAGGTTCAAATGAGGAAATGGGAGAACAATATGGAGCCTTAATGAAAGAAGAAATGCAAAAAGCATATGACTTCTTAATTCAACCAGAATTGAAAGAAGGTAAACTCGATCAAGAAACGATTCAGTTCTGGGTAAATAGAGCATACGGAACAGGCTCTCTTAGAACTAAACAATTTTATGATGGTGTGGCCAAAGGATCCGGTTGGTCTTTAAATGATGTTGTATTCTTAGATCAAATAATGGAATATGGTATCTATTATGGTAAACTTCATTCATTTGCAGGTTGTACATCTATTGCGGCTTGGGGAGAAAATTCTAAAGATGGAGAAATGTACATCGGTCGTAATATGGACTGGTCTGAAGCCTTTTTAAATTTCCCAACTGTACTTACTGTTAGAAAGCCTAACGATGGATCATACAAAATGGCAACTACAGGATGGCCTGGTATGTTCTGTGCTTTCACTGCAATGAACGAAGAAGGTGTTTATATTGATTTGCATGATGGTACAAGTATGGGTGGTTCTTTAGTATTCTTAGAGAGACCGTCGATCATCAATACTCTAACTGACTTTATGAGTGAGTCGGCTTCATTAGATGCTTTAAAAGCAAAATTCAACGGAATGAATAACAGTACTTCTACCATCTTTACTATTGCTGATAGTAAAAGTGCTGCTTCGATGGAATGTTCTTCATTAAACGGAAATAGAGTGCGCTTACCAAAAGGTGATGCGATTACAGTTGTAAATACTTTCTTAGTAGATGATTGGGGATTAGGTAAGAGAGAAACTGTAAGTAATTCGTTAAGAAGATACTCTAATATGGAAGATCGCTTAGCTGAAAGTAAAGGTAAAGTAGATGCTCAATACACAAGAGACCTAATGGATATTAGAATCTTCAATGAAGATGGTTCTTTCAAAGAAAATGGTGGGTCTACAAAGCCAGCATTACAGGATGCAGACTTAACAGTATACCAAACAGTATTTGATATCCATAATCAAAAGGTTTGGATGAAAGTTCCTGTTCCAGAGTACTTTGCTGACTGGACTGAAATCAACCTAAACGAATTATGGAAATAAAATAAATAGATTGATGGATAGAAGCGGGCCTCGAATTGAGGTCCGTTTTTTTATACTAACTATTTTGTAAAAATAATGATTAACGATAATACACAACTACTTGACGAAAAGGTATAACTAAATCATCTTTTAAAATCGGATATTTGTTGTGTAATAAGGAGAAACAATAGATAAAAACATCTCTAGTTTCATTTAGTATTTGATGATTAATATAATGTTCGAACTTCAATCATTTCCCTTAACTCTACATTGAATTCGGACGATTACAGTGAATCAAATCGTAGTTAAGATTGACTTGAACGGGCCCCTAAAAAGGCCCGTTTTTTTATATCAAAATTTTTAGGCTTTCTCCCTCTTAAAAAAAGAAAAAACACGATGACGATTTTTGACAACCACTTAAAGAAAACGTACAAATCATTGCTTCAAAATACCCCGACATTTGTAATGTACTCAATTGGGGAAGACACTTAATCAACTCTTCCTAAGATCGATACAGAAATATTTTATCAATTTAAAAATTATAATACAATGCAATTAGTAAAAGAATTCAAAGCGGGTAAACTTTATGTAGCAAACAATTTTTTAGTACCAGTATTAGAAGGTTCTAACATTGAAATGGGTGAACAATACGGGGCATTAATGTTGGATGAAATGCAAAAAACATTTGATCTAGTAGTACAACCAGAAATTAACTCGGGACACTTGGACCAAGAAGCGATTGATCTTTGGGTAAATAGAGCATACGGAACTGGTTCTTTAAGAACAAAAGATTTTTATGATGGTGTAGCTCTTGGTACAGGTTGGAGTCTAGAAAATGTAGTTCTTCTAGACCAAATTATGGAATATGGTATCTATAAAGAAAAACTTCACTCTTTTGCGGGTTGTACTTCTATCGTTTCTTATGGAGAACAATCAAAAGATGGCGGAATGTACATCGGACGTAACTTAGACTGGAGTCCTGCTTTTAATAAATTCCCTACCGTATTTACAGTTAGAAAACCTAACGATGGTTCTTACAAAATGGCTACTGCAGGCTGGCCAGGAATGTATTGTGCTTTTACTGCGATGAATGAACATGGAGTATACCTGGATGTTCATGATGGAACAAGCATGGGTGGTTCTTTAGTCTTTTTAGAAAGACCTTCGCTTCTCAACACTTTAACTGATATTTTAAGTGAGTCGAAAACACTAAAAGCAGTAAAAAGTAGATTTAATGGTATGGTCAATAGCCTTTCTATCATCTTTACCTTAGCAGACAAAACAGATGCAGCTTCTGTTGAAGGATCATCTTTTGGTGGCAATAGAGTACGTAATGCAAAAGAAGATACGTTAGTGGTTGCCAATTCATTTTTTAATGAAGATTGGGGACTAGGTTTAAGAGAAACAGTAAGTAACTCTATGAGACGTTTCTCTAATATGACTGATCGCTTGGCTGAACGTCGTGGTGAAGTGGATGCTAAAATCACAAGAGATTTAATGGACCTAAGATTATTTAATGAAGACGGTACATTTAAAGAAAATGGTGGTTGTACTAAACCCGCTTTACAAGATGCTGATCTTACCAACTATCAAACAGTATTTGATATCAATGAGCAAAAGGTGTGGATAAAAATTCCTGTTCCTGAATACTTTGCTGACTGGACTGAGATTGATTTAAAGAAATTGTGGAACTAATCACCCACCCATCCAAAAGTCTCGGTATTCTGAAAATGAATCCGGGACTTTCTTCTCTTATATAAAACTCTTATACATCTATTAATGTCAAACTAGAATGAAGAAGCTGCTTTTCATATGTCTATTTATATTATCTTTTGTTCCTTTTACTTTCGCCTCAGATAATCCCAAAGAAAGTAATTGGAAGAGTTTTCAAGATAGCTTGACCTTAACCTTGGATAGTCGATTAGATTTTAGATCTATCAGTTATCAACAACAAACGGATCAATTGGGCAATGACCAAAGATTTCAGTTTTCTGATTTTAGGATTGGCTTAGAAGGAAAATTTAATCAAAATTTTGGGTTTCAATTTCTCTATTCCCCTAATGATTCTAGAATGGGAATGAATAACCTATCGGATAATATCTTATATGCTAATGTTCATTATACCACACATAATGAAAGATGGCATATAAAAGCAGGTAGAAGTTTTTTAAATGTGGGTACAGTGGAACAATCCTACAACCCTAATGATGTCTATACCTATTCTATTATTGGAAATAAATTAGGTGTTTTTAAAACCGGTATTACTACTGAATACCGTACCAAGAAAGGACAAAGAATAGGACTTCAGATTGTCAATGCTAATGAAGACTCTTTGGGGCATCAACTAAATTTAGAATACAACTTTTATTGGTATGGAACACTTATTAAAGATAGAATCAAAACTTTCTTTAGTTACACAACAATCCATGATAAGACGAATGCTTTTACTTCCACACCTTATGCCGTCAACTTAGGTGTTCGTTGGAAAATGGGGAATTGGTTATTGGACACCGATTATGCTTTTGTACAGAACATGCCCAATTTTCGGGACAATACTATGTACCAGTCAATACCCATTCGTTTCATGTATAATGGTAAGAAATTTAAACCTTCTATAAAATACATTTATGACCACGTACACTTTCTAGATGGATTAAATCCCGAAAATAGTTTAGGTGAAATGAGCGTTTTAAATACAAACCGTATCCATACTTTAGAAGTTGCTTTACAGTATTATCCATTTCCAGATAGGAATCTAAGATTTCATCTTGTAGGTAGTTACGCTTCTGATACCTATCAATATAAACATGTTACCAATAGTGAATTTTTCAATTCAAAATTTACTGTTTCTGCAGGAGTAAGAATAGGTTTTGATGTGCTAAAAGGGCGATAAATAATAGTACATTTTCCATGAAAAATATAAGGTAGTCTTTCTGATTCAGAATTTCATAAGTAAAAGTTTTGAATTTTTCCTCCTAATTATTTTAATGTGAACACCCGATTTAATTACTATTAATTAAAATATTATTAACTGATATCCCATATTCATCCTTTTAAAAACTAATACTATTTTCTTTCCCTTCTATCTCTGATTATTCAGCTATTTCCAAAAGCAATAATTAGCATAGAAAAAAATAGTAATATTGCTGTACTATAATGATTCGTTTGCTTAAAAGACCTGTTTACCTGAGCACTATTTTAATTATTCTTATTTTTATAATAGACCTTATTATACCATTAGGAGTAGCTGTAGGTGTTCTTTATGTATGTTGTATTGCCCTTTTAATTAGAGTAGACACTGCTACCACTTTAAAACTTGCTCTATTATCCACTTTTTTAACTGCAGTTATTCCAATTTTGACGATTGACTCCCATACTACATGGATGGCTTTTGTTAATCGAGGGATTTCTATTGCGTCCATTTGGGTACTTTATTTTATTGTTATCAAACACAAAAAGTTAAATGACATAAAAAAAGTCTATACCAATAAGCTAATTCATAAAAACAAAGAACAAGAACAGTTTATATATATTGCAAGCCATGATCTCCAAGAACCACTAAATACGGTGATGAGTTTTTCTAATGTATTGAATGATAAATATTATGATGTTTTAGATGAGCGGGGACGAAAATGTCTCACCTATGTTCACCAAGCTAGTGCAAGAATGAGTGCTTTGGTAAAAGCTCTTTTAGATTATGGTCGCTTAGGTAAAAATAGAGAAAAAGAGGAGATCGATTGTAATGTGATGTTAAATGATATTATTATGGATCTTGATGAGAGAATTCAAACATCACATGCTAAAATCACAATTGGTGAACTCCCTATTATTAATGGATATAAGAATGAGTTAAGAATGCTCTTTCAGAATTTACTGACCAATGCCATCAAATTTAGAAGAGAAGGGCATCCACCTCAAATCACTATTAGTGCACAAAAAGAAGATAAATCTTGGACCTTCTATGTACAAGATAATGGTATTGGTATCGCAGAAGAACATAAACAAAAGGTATTCACCATTTTCCAACGCTTACATACAACTAGTGAGTATGAAGGAACAGGTATTGGTTTAGCCCATTGCAATAAAATTATCGATTTACACCATGGAAAATTATGGTTAGAATCTGAATTAAATAAAGGAAGTACATTTTACTTTAACTTACCCATATAATTAATACCATGACAGAACAACCAAAAAACATACTACTTGTTGACGACGACGAGGCAACTAATTTCCTTAACGAAATGATCTTGGATGAAATGGGTTGTGCCAAAAGTATACACATTGCTACTGATGGGCAAAAAGCCCTTAATCATTTAAATGCTCATTTTAATGATGTAGATCTCATTATGCTAGATATCAATATGCCTAGAATGAATGGGTGGGAGTTTCTAGAAAAATACAAAAGCTTGGATAAAAGCCATAGAGCTAAGATTGTCATTATTATGGTTACTACCTCGTTTAACCACGACGATAAGGAAAAAGCTGAAAACATGGCGGAAATTAGTGGCTTTTTGAATAAACCTTTAACCAAAGAAAAGATGAGTGCTCTATTAGAACATTATTTTGATGATCAGGAGGTTTAATCTTAAAGATTGTAGAAATAATCATTGTTCTACTACCTATCAGTGGATGAACTATAGTAACTTTAATAACAATATCTATTTTTCAATCCTAATAACTAGGTACGAAGCTTACAATGAACCTTGACAACTTTAAAATTCAAATAAGAAAAATCACTGATTTCTCAGAAGATGAATGTGCGTTATTTACTCCTCATCTGAAGAAAAAAACACTAAAAAAAGGAGAATATCTTTTACAAGTAGATCAACCCGTAAATGAAATCGCTTTTATAGAAAAAGGTGTTTTACGTCTTTATTATCAATCACAAGATGGTAAAGAAGTGAATAACCATTTTTTCTTAGAGAATGACTATGCTGTATCCTACTTAGATTTATTGAAAGGTCGTCCAAGCAGATACAATATTCAAGCATTAGAAGATTGTGAACTAATTACATTCGAGGTTCAAACGTTGACAAATGCTTATGATCAATCAAAAAACTGGGAACGCTTTGGGAGAATCATTGCTGAAAGTGTCTATGCTATTGCTACCAATAGATTCGAATCTTTCTTATTTCTATCTGCAAAAGAACGGTACTTACAAATGCTACAAGATTACCCTTTTTTTATTGAACAAATTCCACTTTATCATTTAGCTTCTTATTTAGGTATTGAAAGAGAGAGTCTTAGTCGAATAAGAAAAGAAATTACTCTTTAAAGTATGATTGTAACATACATCAATTTTTAAGACATCACATGAAAATACTTTTATGGTATAATAATTATTCATCTTAAAAATGTATTTACAATGAGACATCACTTCTCTCTTCTTATGGTCCTTACAACTTTATTCATATCATGTGGTACTTCTAGCAAAATCATTGTCCCTTTAAATGAAACATTGCCTTCGACTAATGATAACTACACGATTGTGTGGGTAGGAAAAGGGAAAGCTTTTACTTTCCAAGATGGTAAGTACATAAGAAATGCAGCAAATGACTATGCTTTTGAGGTAGTACAAAGAAGATATACGAATACTTGGAAGTCAATAAAAAATATGCACCGAGTACATCCCAACTACGATGGAAAAGCAGGAGAAAGAGAACAGACAATGTTTTTTGAAATCGATTACCATAAAGAAGGAAGTCAGATTAGGTCTGAAATACATTCTTCTTTAGGTAATGGAAAAGGACATTCTGATCATGAATTTAGAGAACAGAAAATACAATTCGAAGCTGAAGGAATAAGTTATTTTGCCCCTTATAATACCTACCGTATTACTCAGCACTATAATTATGAGGAAGGGGTATTGACTGAGACTGTAGAATTGTTCAAACTAGAAAATGATATAGAAATACCTTTTGCGAAAATAGAAGAAAAAGCATTGATATTTATACCTACCCAATTGGCAAAAGCTCCAACATTATTTGAATAAATAACCAGGGAAGATTCTTACTAAAAAAATAGCTTGAAAAGTAAAGACATATGGATTCAATAACTTTTCAAGCTATTTTTGTGTAGAGATCACTACTAACAAATGGAAGAACTAAAAAAATCTATCATCAAAACATACAGTATTCCCGAGGCAATAGTCGATGACTTTATTTCGTATTGGGAGACCATTTCTATTCCCAAGGGAACTATTTTATCAGAACCTGATAGAACTGATAAGTATTTATATTTTACCCTATCAGGGTATCAAAAAGCTTACTATGTAGTAGATGGTAAACAATGTATTATTTCATTTACACAACCCAACCATTTCACTTGTGCTCCAGAATCTTTTCTCACTAATAAACCTTCGAAATATTACTTTGAATGCATTACCGATAGTGTATTCTATCGACTCTCCTATCGAGATTTTATACTCAATACAGAGAAACATCAACATATACAACGATTTTTCATGGAAGCATTAATGGGTTTAGTTAATAATATAACTGATCGATTTATCAAACAAACTTCGTTAACTATAGAAGAGAAGTACAAAGATTTTATGAATAAGAATGCTCAACTAATACATCATATTCCACAAAAAGATATTGCCAATTTTCTAAGTATCAATCCTACTAACTTCTCGAAACTCATAAATAAAGTACCCATACAATAGTTGGTATAGACCAAGAACTATACTTCCCATTTACTCTACATTTGAAAAAAAATCAAGAGTAATGAAACAAGTTGTATATAATCAGTACGGAAACAGTGATGTGCTAAAAGTAGAGCACAAAGACAGACCTGCTTTAAAGAGGAGAAACTCGATGCTTATTAAAGTCTCCTACTCTTCTTTAAATGCCATTGACTGGAAAAATAGAAAAGGTCACTTCAAACTATTTACGGGCTTATTTAAACCTAAAACAAAACAGGGGTTTGATGTTGTAGGTATTATTGAAGACAAATCTAAGGATGTCTCTGAATTTTCTATTGGAGACCAAGTGATCGGGCAACTTGGTAATTTTGATGGAGGTGCTTTAAGCGAATACCTTGTCGTTAATACAAAAGAGTTTGTGAAGATTCCAAAGGGAATACAATTAAATCAAGCCGCGGGAATTCCTATGGCAGGTACCACTGCCTGGATGGCATTGATGGAACTAGGAAATCTTAAAAAAGGAGATAAAGTCCTGATCAATGGCGGAAGTAGTGGAGTGGGACATTTTGCAATCCAAATCGCAAAAGCATATGGTGCACATGTAACTAGTGTCTCAAGTAGTAAAAATTTGACATTTTGTACTCAGATGGGTGCAGATACTGTAATCAGTTACCAAGAAGAAAACTTTCTAGATAAAGAGGCTCAATTTGATATCATCTTCGATGTAGTGTTCAATTCATCTTACAAAAAAACAAAACATTTACTAGGAACCAATGGCATTTATATCGGCACTACTCCTTCCAAAACAATGGTATTTGAGCTATTGCGATATCAAAAGGCAAAGTTTGTTGCAGTACAACCAAACAAAAACGCCCTACAAAGCCTGATACATCTTATGGAGGAAAATAAACTAAAAGTAAACATAGATAAAGAATACTTGCTCGATGATATTATCCCTGCTCATCAGTATTTAGAGAAATCTAGAACTAAGGGAAAAGTAATCATAAAAATTGCAAAATAGTACTATAAATCAGTGTGCTTACTTGGAGAAACTTGACCAAAGTTTGGTATATTTACTATAACAATTTTAACGGTTTATAAGTTAATACCGTAATCTTGCTTTTAACCGTTAGAATTGTTACTCTACTTAAGCAAACTATACTATTCTTATGAAACTTTATACCTATTGTTCAAACTGTAAAGCTGAAATCAATTTCTCGGCATCCGTAAAAAAACGATCCGATTTGACAAAGAAATTTGAAACACAAAATTCAAATTCTATCATTTTAAGCTGCAATTGCTGTAAAACACAATCGATTAATACCATTGATTCCATTAAAGCAGAAGTCAATCAGAAAATCATTGGTTTTTCGACCATTTTCTTTGCTATAGCAGCTATTATCCTCTCTGTGTACATCTTTACATTGGCAGTAAAGTTCTTAAATATTTATACGGTAGGCGGATTAGTTTCTGTGATTAGCATTCCATATCTAATTTGTCATGCAATTAAAAACTATCTCCAAAATAAAGTAATGGATTTTAATTTTTCATAATTGATTTAAGCGATAATCATTGAGCATGATGAGTTACTCTTTTCTTTCGGGAAAAAGTAATATCTTTATTTGAGATGAACTTTTAGGAAACAAAAGGAACTTCTTGTCATGCTCACATCAAGTCAACTACAGGCGATAGAAAATGTATCAAAGACAGCTTTAATGATGAAAGAAAAATCACAAGAGCTGATTGATATGATTCTATATCAATCCAATATTGATATGGATCTCTATGTCCAATTTTATGCAAACCTTATAAAAAATGCGCCGGTAGCACTTCATTTTCATCCTGATCGAATAAGCAATCAAGGAAATACCATTACAGAAGGTTTACTGTCATCAGGTGTCTATAAAAATCAATTTGAGACCAATATATCTTCAGGTAGTGTTTCCGCACATCTTGGTGGATTACGTAATGAATGGGAAGACGATATTTTTAAAGGAGCATATACTCATTCCGAACCAAAAGAACGAGCTAAATATGGTGCACTTCATCTAACCCACTCTGAAAGTGGTCCTGCCCCTAGATTCGGCTCTTGTTACTTTGTACTTCATCCGGAGGTAAATCAAAGAACTACTTTTACTTACGGAGATACCTATGCTTCTCCTAAAGAAGTAGGGACAATACAACATATTGAACCAATTATTTCAGCACTTTTCAATGACTTATCTACTAGAGAAAGTGCTTTGGGAGAAAATAATATTACCACTTTGGAGTTTATTACACTCATTAATCAGATATACCTCAACACTATTAATCAAAAATCGTTGAGGCCGTTTTCTCAGAACCTAGATTTCTATATTGAAGCACAAATTCATGGAGAAATTTCATTGGAAAAAGATGTCTCAGAACTAATTGTAGATTATTCATTTTTCAATACTAAAGTAGGTAATACATTGATGGCATTGAGTCAAAAATATAAGATTCAGCTACATTGGAACTCCGGTTTAGAGTTAGGAGTAGACGAATTTCCGAATAATTTCAGAGGCCCAGAAGTACCTAAATTTGCTAAACAATTTGGCCATAATGGTAAACTAAATCCATTTTTACTGGGCAAGGCTGCACTAGAAATAGGCAACGAATATGAAGAATTGCAAATGCTCAAGTACTTATGGCATTGCTTGGTGAAGTTTGGTAGACCTATACAAAAATAATTCACCTAAGTGCTGATAAATGATAAATCACATACAAGTTGAAAAGGATTTTGGTTGGTTCATTGGAAGTTTTGATAATAATCAATTCCATAAGCATTATGCTCTTCAGATAAGTATTCCACTCACTGGAACTATCACCATAAATACACCAATTCATCATCTTACCACGCAGAAAGCCATTATTATAAAATCCAATATTAAACATCAGGTATTATCTAAGTCTGATCATTTCATATTACTTATTAACCCTGTCTCAGCATTAGGGCATTTCTGGAATCGTTTCCTTAAGAAGGACATACAAGAAATCAATACTACAATCATTGATCAGCTCATTTCTATTCTTCATCACAAAACATCTTTTCCAGACTTTATAGAACAAGTCAATTCTACTATTCAAGCAATGGAGTGCAATTGTAAAACAGCACTTCATGATGGTGATCTAAGAATAAGCAACGCTTTAGATTACCTTTATGAACATGCTGATAGAATCGTTTCTCTAGAAGAAATTGCTAATTACTCTCACCTATCTGAGAGTCGATTTATTCACCTTTTCAAAGAAAATACAGGTATTACCTACAGGAGAGCCCAATTATGGAATAAAATATTAGTAGGAATGCCTTTGATAGGAACTAAAACATTTACTGAAATTGCTCATCAAACCGGTTTTTCGGATAGTGCTCACTTTAGTAGAGTATTTAAAGAAAACTTTGGTTTTAGTCCTCGAGACTTTCTTCATTTCAGCCAGTTTATTCAAGTTTAATGCGGTCTGAATACTGACTTTTGTTTCATCATCAAACAATAATACAATGGAACAAAAATTAGATCTAAATCCTACGTTCAATCATCTTCTAGTCGCTTCTAAAATATTAGATTTTAAGGCTGAATCATTGGAAACACTCACCGAAGAAAGAGGTTGGAGAAACCTATCTGATATGGAAAAAATCAAGGAAATATACAATTTCGTTAAAGATGAAATTGCTTTTGGTTATAACTCTAGCGATGATATCAGTGCTTCTCAAGTATTAAAAGATGGGTATGGGCAATGCAATACCAAAGCTAATCTTTTTATGGCTCTGCTGAGAGGTGTAGGTATTCCGAATAGAATTCATGGATTTACGATTCATAAAGCTTTACAGAAAGGGGCCATTACTGGAATATGGTACAAAATGTCGCCAGCTTTTATATTACATAGCTGGGTTGAAGTACTCTTCCAAAATGAATGGTATAATCTAGAAGGACTTATTCTAGACCAAAAGTACCTCAACGCATTACAAAATAAATTTCAGGATTGCAAAGAGACCTTTTGTGGCTATGGTGCTTACACTGATCAATTTCAATCTCCGCAAATTGAATGGAACATGAATGACACCTACATTCAGAAAAAAGGAATTCACCATGACTTTGGTTTATATAATACCCCTGATGAATTTTATAAATCACATCAACAAGAACTTGGGGTCATAAAAAGATGGATATACAGATATTTCATTAGACACCTAATGAATAATAATGTCGATAAAATAAGAAAGGGCTAGAGGAATAGAACCCCTCAAAACACTCACTATTAATACATTATATCTTATAAATAAAAAATAGCACAATCAACCGATTTATTGATTTTTTACTTTCTGATACAATTGATCGGTTGGGTTGTTGCGTATATTTAGAAGTTAAAACCTAATTACTCTCTATTCAAAAGTTAAAACCTATGAATAAAAAAACACTCCTATTTTCTTTATTGTTTGCTACTATTATTATTTCCTGTAATAATGATGAAGTCGAAACCTCAAATGATAGTGATGAAGTTTCAACCTTTGGAATACGACATGATAAAGATTTATCAGATTATGAAAATGTAGCTAAAAGCAATGATACCAGTTTACCAAATTTTGATGCCGTTGTTAATTTCAGTTATAGCTTAGACGGAAGCAGTAACGAAGATTATACCGCTTCAGGAACATTGATTGATACAGAATGGGTATTAACAGCAGGACATAATTTTTATGATGCAAATGAGCAGAGTTCTCCCGCTCCCCTAGAAGGCATTAAGGTTAAAATAGGGAATGATCCGAATAACCCCGATGCAGTTTATTCAGTAACAGAAATGATTCTGCATCCTACATGGTTAGCAGGAAACCAAGAATACAGTCATGCTAATGACTTATGCCTGATAAAACTCTCCTCACCCGTTCAAAATATCACTCCTGTACTCCTCTTTGATGATGGTACCGAAAGCTTAGAAAGTACAGTTTGGTTCTGTGGCTTTGGTGATTACTCTGAACAAGCAGGCCAAGATAAAAACTCGGACTCCAAGAAACATGCAATGAGTAATACATTAGACCGCAAAGTCGATGGATTTCAGACTTCATTAAACGGTACTACCTACACTGGAGGTATTTTAGCTTTTGACTTCGACAACCCCAATGGTACTATCAACTCCTTAGGTGATGATCATATTGGAGGTTTTGAAGACCAACTTGGAACAGGAGCTAGTAGTGCATCCGCCTTAGATTATGAGGGAGCTACTGTTAAAGGGGATAGTGGAGGACCTTTATTTGTCAAAGACAATGGCGTATGGAAACTTGCTGGCGTTTTAGCGGGTGGTGTCACTAACCCTATTCCCAACCACACCGACGGTGATTATGGAGACATCAGTATATTTATAAGAGTTTCTTCTTCATACGACTGGATATTATCGAATATGGAGTAAGGTCACTTGTGAAAAATTATTATATGTCATCAACTACTTCAATTAATAAGAAGTGGTTGGTGACATTTTTCTTTCATCGTAAGGATTTCAACCAAAATAATTGTCCAATAATTTCAATTCTAAAAAAAATAGTGACAATATTATACTTAAGTTCTCATCAACAACATGTTGTAAATTAAAATAACTCAATACGCAAAAAACTAACTTCATCTTATGTACAATCAATCTATTAAATACCACCTGGATAAATTTTACGGCGATAATCCCGAATTTGGAGAAGATGGTGGAATTCATGAAAAATGGGCATGGCTAGAATTTGGCTTTTTTAAGATCCCATTTCCCAATTTTAAATCGAGAAGTGATATCATATATCTTCACGACGTTAATCATATTATTAATGATTATGATACCACTTGGAAAGGAGAAGTCTCTGTGTCTGCATGGGAAATTTCAACTGGAATGGGGCGATTTCTTACTGGTTGGTTGTTTGCCTCTTTCGCTTTTGGTTTTGGTATTCTGATCTACCCTAAGTCAGTTTATCAAGCTTTTATGAAAGGAAGAATTACAAAAAGTCTATTCAAAATGGAGATTCCAAAAGAAGAACTATTGAACATGTCTCTGAAAGAAGTAAAGCAAATTACAAACCACGAAGAGAAAGTGAATTATCAACCAACAACAAGTGATAAACTTAGGTTTGTACTTGCTGGAAGTTTAAGTTGTTTATTCTTCCTTTCCCCTTTTATTTTTTCAGTCCTATTACTTATCACACTATAAACCTTATAACACATCTCTAACTTATGGAAAGAAAATTAACAGAAGAAGAACTAAAAGAATTAGAAGCCCAACTCAGTTGTCCAGAAGGTGACAATGGTATTGAAGTGGGTAACTTGATGAACGAATCGAATATTCCAATGACTAAAAGTTCGATCCGCGAACTTGACATACAAGATGAAAATACTGTTTTAGAATTAGGTCATGGTAACTGTGGGCATCTTAATTTAATTATTGATGCCGCTGAGGATGTTTATTACTTTGGTTTGGAAGTATCAAAAACCATGTGGATTGAGGCCCAAAGGATAAATATCACCAAACAAGCAGAGTTTAGACTTTACGATGGGAAGTATATACCATTTCCAGAAAATCATTTTGATAGAGTATTAAGTGTTAACTCCATCTATTTCTGGGAAGAACCCTTAGCTGTTTTAGAAAGTATAGAAAATAGCTTAAAAGTGGGTGGACAATTTATCTTAACTTTTGCACATCGATCTTTCATGAAAAAATTACCTTTTGTAGGAGATAAGTTTACACTCTATGAAGTGAAAGACATTCAAGAACTAATTAAGCCTTTAAACTTAGTCATTACCGAAGTAACGAAAGAATCGGATGAGGTAAAAAATAAAAGTGGAGAAAAAGTATTACGAACATACTCTATTGTGAAAATGGTCAAAATGTAATCTCTGTGATACAAAAAACTTATCCTCTATTGACAAACACATTCTTTTATATCTAAATTGTATTGATTTTGACATCCAATTCATATCATAACTCTTAGTTTAAATTAACAGCATTACGAACATGGAATTCAAAGAAAAGGCAATTAAATACAAAGATCGTATTGTTTTTATGAAGCTTTCTATGCCTTCTTTCGATCGTACATTAAAGCAATTTGTAGAAGACGAAGCCTGCTTTATGTTTGTCAATAGAGGAGCTGTTGCTGTTCGCTCACCTGAGGAATACCTGACTTTAAATAAAGATCAGGCTATGATTGCAAAATGTCTTAATTACTTTTTTGAACCTGTCAAAGATCAGTCGAAGTGTACAGACGGTATCGAATCTGTAGGCATTTTTCTATACCCTTCCCTAATTAAAGATCTTTTTGAATTTGATGTATCCTCTTCTCAACATAAAGTAGATTACAATATTAAACAAGTTCAAGTTGATTTGCTATTAGACAACTTCAGACAGAGTATAGACATCCTATTAGAGAACCCTGATTTAGCAGACGAAGGGATCATAAAAACTAAACTAAAAGAGTTTATCCAATTAATATATAAATCACAAAATGCTCCTTCTGAATTAGACTTTCTATCTGCTCTTTTTCAACCCAACGATATTGATTTTAAGAAGGTCATTCAACAAAACCTCTACGCCAATCTTTCCCTTGATGAATTGGCTTTATTAACCCACTTGAGTATTTCCTCTTTCAAAAGAAAATTTAAGGAAGTATTTAACGAAAGCCCTAAGAAATATATCAATAGAAAAAAAGTAGAAAGGGCGGCTGAACTACTGAAGTCTACAAAAGAGAGAATTTCTGATATTGCGTATGATGTTGGGTTTGATTCTTTAGCTACGTTTAATAGAAACTTTACTGCAGAACTAGGGCAATCTCCATCAGAATTTCGAATGAACTAAAATGAGAAGTTCTTGAACTAAACTGTAAAAAGATCCTTTGAATTTTCAGAGACATTTGTTGTGTACTAATTAATAAAACAAAGTCATGAAAAATTCAAAGACGTTAAAAGTATACTTACTACTCTCTGGTATATTACTCTCTATCATTGGAGCACTCACTTCTTTCAATCCTATCGAGATCAAAGCAAATGAAGGAATTATTTTAGCTGGAAATCCTAGTGCTTTAAATGATGTTCGATCATTTGGTATGTTACTGATTGCTACAGCCTTTTTTAGTAGCATTGGAGTTTTCAAAGAGTCCATTAGAAAACCAGCCATTATCTCTGTTTTCACTCTCTTCTTATCCTTAGGCCTAGGCCGTGTTTTAAGTATTGCATTAGATGGTTTCCCTTCCGATGGAATAGTAAAAGCGACAGTGCTCGAACTTGTATTAGGTATTATCGGAGTAACACTTTTCAGTGTTTATAAAAATAAATCAACATCTACTCATTAATTATCAAAAGCTCTAGAACGATGAATAAAACAATTATGATCACCGGTGCTAATTCTGGTATTGGAAAAGAAACCGCAAGACAATTAGCCTTACTCCAAGAAACTGAAAAAATCTATCTGGCATGTAGAAGTATAGTTAAAGCCGAAGTAGCAAAAAAAGAACTGATCGAAAGTACAGGAAGAGATATATTTGAAATCATCATTATGGATGTTTCCCAACCAGAAACCGTCAGAAAAGCGATTCAAGAATTTAATGGTACTGTAGATGCATTAATAGAGAATGCAGGTGGAACTGGAGGTAAAACCCCAGAAAGGTTAACCAAAGATGGAGTAACCGAACTCACAGCCAGCAACTTACTAGGTCATGTCGTATTAGTCGATGAATTACTAAAGGCCAACAAATTAAATAACGTGGTCCTTTTTGCCAGTTCAGAGGCTGCCAGAGGGATTAAGAAAATGGGTATGCTACGCCCTAACTTAGAAACATCAAGTACAGAAGAGTTTATCTCTGTATTTAATGGCAGTAAGTTTGGAAACAACTTTGATGCTTTTCAAATCTATGGCTGGATAAAATATGGAGGATCACTATGGATTTCTTCAATGGCAAGAAAACACCCTAACATCAAGTTTCTAAGTATGAGTCCAGGGGCTACTAGAGGAACAGGTGGAATGGATGATCTGAGCTTTATTAAGAGAATATTCCTAAAACATATCGGGATGAAATTCATTATGCCGATGCTAGGGTTATCCCATTCATTAGAAAGTGGTGCACAAAGGTTTGTTGAAGGTATAAATAATCCTTTCTACAAAAGTGGTAAATTCTATGCCAGTAAGAAAAACGTATTAACTGGTAAAATGATTGACCAAGGTACTATTTGGAGTGATTTAGATAACTCTAAGTTCCAAGAAAATGCTGATAATGCTATCCATAGTTTTATAGCATAAATTACTTATTATCAATGAAACTGAGGGTTTAGAAGTAGCATTCTAAGCCCTTTTTTAATAACCTAAGCTTAATATTAGAAATACTTGTTCGGTATAACCTTTGATTACTATTTTTACATAAAGCAAACCAAAAACTAATTAAAGTAACATGCAATCAACAAGTATTTTTAAACAATTAAAAAGCGTACTTCTATTCTCTCTTTGTCTACTTTGTTTCTCTTGTGGAGAAGGTAGTTATGACATTGGATCTGATGACTTCAGCGAATCTGCAGAAGATAGTGGCGGAAGTACAGGAGGGCCACAATCTGGGTTAGTGACTGCTGGAGAATGGAATGATTTATCGAATTGGGAATTTTGGAACGACCTTCTTCAGGAAGATGAATTTTCTATTGCAGCGGCTCAATGGAATATTAACACCAATAACCGTTTCTCGTTCTTAGTTACCAACAATTCTACCCCTGTTATCAATGCTAAAATAGAATTGTTGAAGGATGACACAATACTCTGGACTTCCAAAACGGATAATCATGGATATGCAGAAGTATGGCTCGGGGCCTATGAGTATCAATACCAATCAACATTTAATAGTTTTTCGATAAAAGTAAATGATGAGTTGCTATCCCATCAACTGATTCCATTTGACGAAGGGGCCAATGAAATAAATATCACATCTGAAAGTAGTGATTTAAATAGAGTGGAGATTTCATTTATAGTAGATGCTACAGGTTCAATGGACGATGAATTGGAATTTTTAAAAGAAGACCTAAAAAGTGTTATTGAAAATGTAATGCAAAGCAACTCGACTCTGGATATCTATACTTCAACCGTTTTTTACAGAGATGAAGGAGAAGAATATGTTACCAGAAAATCCGATTTCACCAATCAACTTTCGGAAACGATAGCGTTTATCACTCAACAAGAAGCTGACGGAGGGGGCGATTTCCCTGAGGCTGTTCATACCGCCTTGGATCTTAGTATTAACGAATTACAATGGTCAGAAAATGCTAAAACGAGAATTGCTTTTTTACTTCTTGATGCACCTCCACATGAAAACTCACAAATCCTTGACGATATAAAAAATACTATACAAGAAGCTTCTAGAAAAGGGATAAAGATTATTCCCATTGCAGCAAGTGGTATCGATAAACCCACAGAATTTCTTTTACGATATATGGCAATTCTTACTAATGGAACTTATGTGTTTATCACCAACGATAGTGGTATTGGCAATGATCATTTGATACCAAGTGTGGGTCAGTACGACGTAGAATACCTAAACGAATTAATGATACGTCTAATCAATGAATATACAGAATAAATATATTTTTCAATGAACTTAAATCAGATTACAATTCCATCTTCGGACTTGTCTGTTTCAATCCCATTTTACCAAAAATTGGGATTGAAACTTATCGTAGATGCTCCACCTCATTATGCAAGGTTCGAAAGTCCAGAAGGTAGCACCACCTTTTCCATTCATTTAGTCGATCAACTACCACAAGGTGATGGTGTTTGGGTCTATTTTGAAAGTGAAAACTTAGATGAAAAAGTAGAAGAGTTTCTCGCTAAAGGGTTCGTTTTTGAGGAAATGCCTAATGACAAATCTTGGTTATGGAGAGAAGCAAGACTAAAAGATCCGGACGGCAACCAATTGATTCTATACTTTGCTGGGGAAAACCGATTAAACCCACCTTGGAGAGTATAATCCATGAATTTAATTCACTAAAACCTATTATTAAACAATTTATTTTTTCACCTATTTACCCTTCCTTTTGTCATGATAGCCATGTGACAAAATCTTACAATCTCTATTTTCTTCTCTCTTGAAAGAGTATATAACACTCAAAACACGTTATAGACTACTAACGGTTTTGTTTAGGACTTAATTTTGTGATCAATCTTTTGATGATAAAACAAACTACTTTTTTCTCTTTCAAACTACTTTATTAAATGACTTATGAAAAAATTATTTACTCTTCTATTCATCATTCAAACTCACTTATTATTTTCTCAGGATATTAATATACCAGATGAAAACTTTTTACACTCTGTCATTGAACAAGGTTATGATATAAATGGTGATAGTATTATTCAAGAAACTGAAGCTTTAGCGGTGACTAAATTAAATCTGTACCAAAAAGGTATTGATGATTTTACAGGACTCACTAGCTTTACAAATTTAACTTGGCTAGATATATCACATAATTATACACACAAGGCCCCTGGTTTTCCTATGGATTTTACCATGATGGAAAATCTAACCTACTTGGATGCTTCTGTCAATAATTTTAATGCTGTGAATGTTGTGGGGCTAACACACTTGGATACACTAGATATCGAACAGCTAAACTTAAATACTTTTGACTTCACAGGTTTAGAAGGCTTAAAGTTTCTAGATATACATTTTAATAATTTCAGTACGATAGATTTATCTATTCTAACTTCCTTAGAATACCTAGCCATTCATTACAATAATCTATCGACACTAGATGCCACCCCTTGTAAAAATTTGAAATGGTTGGCTGCTGGTAGTAATCCATTACTAAGTATTGATGTGACAGGCCTTACGGAATTAGAAACGCTCTACCTCACAAAAGTAGATATCAGTGAACTTGACTTATCTACTCAAACCAACTTGGAACGATTAAGTCTATCTTATACAAACCTTCCAAGTGATTACACTTTTGATGCTTTACCAAGTATAGAATACATTTCAATTTCACACAATGGTTTTGAAAATATTGATGTGAGCCATCTTTCAACATTGGAAGAATTAAGTATGTCATACAATAGTGTGGATAGTTTGAACGTATCAGGACTTGAGAAGCTTGAACGCTTAAGTTGTGCATTTAATGAAATGGATACCTTGGTTTTAGAAGGCTGTATAAGTCTAAATAATATTAGAGCATGGGACAATAATCTAAGAAATTTAGATTTATCTGACCTGAATAACTTACAGTATCTGTCTATTAGTGATAATGAGTTGACGGATATAAATGTATCGAATCTTGATAGTTTACTCTCAATCAATGCTCATGGAAACATGATTAGTGAACTTGATTTATCTAACAATCCATTAATCACATACCTATCGCTTCAAGAAAATGATTTAACAAGTTTAGACATCTCTCACCTTGATAGTTTAACTACGCTATATGTACAGGATAACAATAATATGACCTGCTTATCTCGTTTGCCAGATAAACTTAAAGTTTTAGACATCAACAATACAGATATTCAATGTATTGCTAACTACCCTGAAGCATTGGTTGAATACGCTAATTTATTACCTGGTTTTGGTATCTTAGAACGTTTAACTTTATGTCTTCCTGACAATAATACAAATGATTGTCCTACTAAACCGACAGTTTATGGTAATGTATTTTATGATTACAATAAGAATGGAATCAAAGATGAGGGTGAAAATAATTTTGAAGGATTAGAAATTACTTTTAACCCTGGCGAACAAGTATTCACCACAGATAAAGAAGGTTATTATTATGCCGTATTAAGTGATACTGGTACTTATACAGCAACGATTTCTGCTCCTGAATATTTCGATGTAGTTCCTGAATCATTTGAAGTTAGTACGACTGATTATTCTGATCAAATCATTCAAGATTTACCACTACAAGCCAATAAAGAGTTCAATGATTTACAGGTACGTATACCTTATCATACTAGAGCTAGACCAGGTTTCAATATGATTTATGCTGTCGAAGTACTCAATCATGGTTCACTACAAGCACAAGATATTATCATCGAATTGGATGCTCCAACTTTTGAAATTGCAGATACTTTAAGTGGTTTTGTTGTCAGCAATGATAAGATCTATTATACCATCGATCAATTGAATGTAGGAGAAATAAATAAAGTCTACTTATATGGTAAAACAGCTCTCGATGCATTAGGCGAACAAGTGGAAACTGAGGCAAGTATCAGTGCATTAGATTTTTCAGATGATAATACAGAGAACAATACTGACAAAGTTTCCTTTGAAGTTACGGGATCTTTTGATCCTAATGACAAACAAGCGATTGACTCCATCACCGTTTCTCATATTGAAGATAGAACACCGATAGAATATTTATTGCGCTTCCAAAATACAGGAACAGATACTGCATTTGATGTTCATATCCTCGATACTATATCGAACAAATTAGATTTAGAGACTTTTGAAGTGGTCAGTGCCTCTCATGATTACAATGCGGTATGGTATGCTGACAGTGTGGTTGTATTTGCTTTTGAAAATATACTTCTACCTGATAGCACTAATGATGAACCAAACAGTCATGGATATATCCGCTATCAGTTAACACCTAAAACGACCGTTAGTGAAGGTGATAGTATATTTAATACTGCACAAATTTACTTCGACTTCAATGATCCGGTAATCACGAATACTGTACAGACAATTGTTTATAATACTCCAATAGAAGAAGAAACAGAAGAGGAGTTAGAAGAAGAGGAGACGGAAGAAACAAATGAAGAAGAGACTTCGGAAGAAGATACTGAACCTTCTGACGAAACAACCGAAGAAGTGACGAGTATCGATTTAGATAAAAAGGAAGTACTATTTTACCCTAATCCTGTAAGAGGTGATAAACAAATTCATGTTCGTACTGATGGTTGGGTAAATGTTAGCATTTCTGATTATACAGGTAGAACTGTTTACTCTAAAGAAATGGTTGATCAAACTTTCTATGTCAATCAACTTTCACCAGGTTTCTACATCCTAAGGTATACTACAAATGATAATATCTCCGGAGTTGTTGAATTGATAATTAGTGAATAATTACGTCCAATTTCATAATTAAAAGATGGCTATTTCTTAAAAGGTTTACCTAAAGGAATAGCCTTCTTTTATTTTAATCCTATTATTTCAAGGTATCTTCATATTCTTTGCTATAACTGAAAATAACCCCCTCATTGATCAATCTGATTGAAAAATATGGCTTCAAATCAAGTCATTTTCCTTATTCGATATTATTATTTCCGATTTCGATAACGCCACTCATAATATAAAAACAACATTTGCACTCATTATTTATAAACAGTCTAAATAATTATTTAGACTAGAAGATGAAATATTGAAACTCTTGTTGATGGCTTTCTTCTTATGAATAGACACTATAGAAACATCTACTTATCTCAATAATGGACAAACAAACTAGATCTATCATTTAGAACAATTATTACATCACCAAGACTTCAATAAGTATACTAATTCAATACTTCCATAAGAATCACATAAAGTGATTTTGGTAGAAATTTTTTATTAAAAAAGACAACTGATCAGAAGTAATTTAACTGGTTTTACAATGATTTTGTCTTTACGTATTCACCTTCGATTAAATAATACAGGCTGTGTTGAAAACGAAAGCAATTTCATTTTCTCACAATAAAAAGTATTTCATAATCTCTTTTTATAATGTGGATTTTCATATTCATTTTCTTTGCTATTGCTTCTGCATTTACAGTGCTCAACTTATCGGTAGCAGAATCAAAGAAAGTATTTTTTACCACGATCTCAATTTTGATGATCGTAAATCTTATCTACTATCCTTATAGTGTAGAGGTGACCAACCAAACACTTAGCAATCTATTAGGAAGAAGTGATTTGGTTTCTTTTATCGCATTAGTACAAATTTTTGAGTCCATATTATTAATAGGACTTTTTGTGCTACAGATCAAAGGACACTACAAGAAACGAGCGAAAAAAATCATATCATGGTTTACCATTTTCCCATCCTTTATTTTTCTAATGGGGCTCTTCTTTTTACAAAGTTATTGCTTCATAAATATTGAAGAATATCCATTTCTATTGATCGCGTTCGCTTTTGCTCTCGGTGTAGGTGTCCTACTTTACTTGGCGGTAGCATTTGTGAAATTCATCTTACCGGAATGGGACTTAAGAGCAGAATTAAAGATGCTCACTTCATTACTCCAAATCTTATTGGCGATGTTTTTACCATTAATTGTGAAAGGTGTTCAAGTTCCTTTCTCCAACCTAGTGGTAGAGGTACAACCTATACTTGTAGCAGGAATTACCGTAATAAGCGTCGCATCTATCGGAGTATTCTTATACATGAAAAGAGAAAGAAAATATTATTCAAATAAAAATAAGTAAGAAACAAACATGACTAGTGTAACAAACATTTTGTATTGGATTTCAACTGGGTTACTCATTCCAGTAATCGCAATTCTACTCTTTAGTTTTGTCAAATCACTATTATTATTAGGTGGCTTCTTTGGTATGTTCATTAACAGATTAAAATATACGAAAGAGCAAAAAGAGATGATTGGTAAGCTCAATAAAGACATCTCTTTGTTAGACAGCCTAACCTCATTAAAAGGAAATAAACAATTCTCTATTCACCTAGAAAGAATCGTTGAAGCTGAAGGCGATGAAGTCGTTAGTGAAAAATCATTAGCTGATTTCGAAGTGTATTCAGAAAAAGAATTAAGCTCTTCTAAATCTCTTGGTCGTATTGGTCCTATGATTGGCCTAATGGGTACTTTGATTCCAATGGGGCCTGCCCTAGCTGGTCTAGCTTCTGGTGATATTGCTTCCATGGCTCAAAACATGCAGGTGGCCTTCTCTACAACAGTAGTAGGTATTTTCATAGGGGGTATTGGATATGTAACACAATTGGTAAAGCAAAGATGGTTTGTTGAAGACCTTAACAACCTAGAGTACATCCATAAATTAACGACAAGATAATTCCCTGAAACCATGAGAAAAAGACGATTTTTAACGAATGGTGGTGAGGATGAAGATCCACTATCAGGGATGGCCAACCTCTTTGATATTGCAATGGTATTTGCCTTAGCATTGATGGTCGCACTAGTATCCCGCTTTCAAATGACGGAAATGTTGAGTAGTGAGGATTTTACGATAGTAAAGAATCCTGGAAAAGAGAACATGGAGATCATTCAGAAGAAAGGGAAGAAGATCGAAAAATATAAAAGTGATAAAAAAGCAGGAGCATCTAAAGGACAAGGAAAAAAGATTGGTACTGCATATCAACTGGAAAATGGAGAGATCATTTATATACCAGAAGATTAATATCACGTAGTCAATTAGACTTTTAGTTAACACACAAACTTTATTCTTTTTCAATTAATTATTATGAAAAAATCCTACATCATAGTTGGAGGATTAATCGCTACATTACTTATCATTTTTTATGTAGTGGTCTTAATGCCAACAAAAATTGCTTTAGTCCATTTTAGAGATTCACAAATGGCTGAAGTGGCAAAAGTCAATGATAACTGGTTTATTCAACCAGAACAAATAGATTTAAAAACTGATGATTTTTCGGGGATTACAGATTACCCAGCTATCTATTTATTTCATATTTCTACACTTTCTTCTGAGCAAAAAGCCAACCTACAAAAGGCAATGGAAAACGGAAGCAAGGTACACGTTCTATCCGCAACCAGTAAAGAAAATGATTTAAGTAATATAGCTGGAGACGATCTAGACTACATCATGAAATGTTTTGACAACCATGGTGCAGAAAACGTAAAGAGATGGTTAAATTATTCTCGTAAAGTGTTTGATGATCAATCATTATTTGTAGATGAAATTACAGATCCAATCACTTATGCGAAGGATGTATTTTATAGAATAGGGAATGTTGCCTTTGAAGACCTAGACGATTATTGGAAATATTACAAGGAACAAGGACTTTACAAAGAAGGTAAGCCAAGAGTAGCTATTCTAAATATCAATGCTAACCCTCAAACAATTTTTAGATCTTACCAAGACAGTATCATCCTCAATATGGAAGCTAGAGGTTATAATGTTGCTGCAATCAGTGGAAGATATAAGAAACTGTCCAACCTGAAGAAGTTTCAACCGAATATGGTCATGAGCTTCCCACATGGTCGATTGGATATGAGAAAAGGAGATGATGTGGTAGAATGGTTAAAAGAAAATGATATTCTTTTACTTACACCTCAGCTTGTACACCAAACATATGAAGAGTGGGACAATGACCAACAAGGAATGTCGGGTTCTATTTTTGGGCAAAATGTAGTAGTACCTGAACTCGATGGTGCCATTCAACCTTTTGCTGTTGCTGCAGAATATATGAATAAGCAAGGTTTTCATACTTATAAACCAATCCCTGGTAGAATAAATAAGTTTTGTGAGACTGCAGATAGATGGTTGGCATTAAAAGATAAAGCGAACAAGGATAAGAAAGTAACTATATTCTATTACAAAGGACCTGGTCAGAATGCATTAGTAGGTGGTGGACTTGAAGTAGGTATTTCGATGTTCAATGTACTAACACAGATGAAAGCTCAAGGCTATGACCTTGGCGATCTACCTAAAGACTATGACACTTTTATACAACGAATCTATACTGAAGGACCTATTTTAGGTGAATATGCTCAGGGTACATTCAATAAATTCTTAAAAGAAGGTAACCCTGCATGGATCTCTACAGAAGAGTATGATGCGTGGTGTAAACAAGAACTGGATCCTGAGAGTTATGCAGAAGTAAAAGCCGCTTATGGAGAGGCTCCTGGAGATTATTATACTACTATTAAAGACGGTAAAAAGTATCTTGCTATTCCTAGAGTACAATTTGGTAATGTATCATTATTACCAGTTTTAAGTGCAGCCTTAGGAGTCAATGAATTTAAGGCGATCCATGGTGTTAAGAAGGCACCTCCACATGCCTATATTGCTTCTTACCTATGGCCAAGAATGAAAGAAAAGGTAGATGCTATCATCCACTTTGGTACACATGGTAGTGTTGAATTTACTCCTTGGAAACAGGTATTACTCTCACAGAAGGACTGGCCAGAAGTACTTATCACACCAATTCCTCACTTATACATTTATACCATCGACAACATCGGTGAAGCAATGATGGCGAAGCGTAGAACATATGCTACTATGGTTTCACACCTAACAGAGTCGTATTCTACAGCAGACTTATACGATGAGTTGGATGAGATTTCGAGAGTATTAGGCAACTTCGATGCAGTACCTGACGGTGATGTAAAAGAACTCCTAAGAGATAAAATTAGAGCATTTGCAGATACATTAGATCTTGAAAAAGACCTTGGTATTACCAAAGTAATGGTAAAAGAAATGAGTGATGAGACAGCAGGGTTAATTGAAAACTATGTCAATCACTTAGGGAAAGAAAAAATTACAATGGGATTACACACATTCGGCGTTTCATATTCTGATAAAGAAATTTATGAAACAGTGAAGATGATGTCCGTTGATCCTTTAACCCAAAGTATTAGAGAGCTAGATAAAACTGCAGGTACAAAAGGATTTTACCTTTCTAAATACAACAAAACATCTGGAGTTCGTAAGGAAGGATATGATGATATTGCACTTAGAATGATTACTGATGTATTGGATAAAGGGTATACTACTCAAAAGATCATGACACCAAAAGCTTTTGATACTATTGAGGAGTTAGAGAACGAATATGGTGCTCCAAAAGCATCGGTGATCTCTGATTATTATGGTGGTGCATATGCTAAGAAAAAGAAGAAAGAAGCTCCTTCAAAATCAAAAGAGGAAATGGTTTACAACCCAGTTACTCATAAAATGGTTCCAAAATCTTCATTGAAACCTCAGAAGGTAACAGATGATGCTGCTAAAGGATGGACAATGCATGTTGCTGCATCAAGAAATACGGCCTATGGTATCGATATCATTAAAGATGAAGAGTCATTTGAAGAAATCTCCTCATTGCTAGACCCTGCCACTTTACACAAGTTTTCTAATGCGGGTAAATTAGATGCGAACATTCAAGCTCAAGTAGATATCATTAATAATAAGACCTTTAATAAGTTGGTAAAATACCTACAAAATGAGGAGAAAAGAACAATGATATTAAAATGGTTGGCCGAAGAACAAACGCAAAACAGAATTGCAGGATACCGTTCTAGTATTGATAGTAGAATTATCAAAAAGATCTCTTCTGGTACTTATGTTGATGATTTCTTATCTGCGTATAAGTCTAAAAACTATAAAAATGTTGTTGCGAAATATGACAGAAAGAAAAGTAAAACTGTCAACAGTAACATTCAATATATCTTAGATAAGAAAGCGTCGATTATTGCTGCTGAGACTTCTAATTCAAACTTAACCGCAATTATTGCCATCTTAAAAAGTGAAGGAGCTCAGAAGCAATTGCAAAGCAATATTGCCATTCTAGAAAATAGAATTCTTGAGATTGCTATGGAAGAAAAGCAATTATTAGCTGCTCTTTTAATGATGCAAGAAAGCATTGAAGCTGTTCAAGAGTACAACGAAAACCTTAAAGCTTCTCCAAAAATGGAGATTGGTGCTTTACTCAATGGTTTAAAAGGTGGATACGTTGCTCCTTCTTCTGGTGGAGATCCTATTTCAAATCCATTGGCGACACCAACAGGTAAAAACCTCTACTCTATCAATGAGCAAGTAACGCCAACAAAAGAAGCCTTCGAAATTGGTAGAAATATGGCTGAACAAATCTTACAGAAACATATTTCTAAACATGGTGAATACCCTAAGAAGATTGCTTATTCTCTTTGGGGTGGTGAATTTATCCGTAATCAAGGTCTTAACATTGGACAGATCATGTACATGCTAGGTGTTGAGCCCGTTCGTAACCAAAGAGGACGTGTTTATGATGTCAAGCTGATTCCTATGAGTGAACTTCAACGTCCAAGAATTGATGTTGTGGTACAAACGTCTGGTCAGTTTAGAGATATCGCAGCATCAAGAATTTATCTTATTAATAAAGCTATTAAACTAGCTTCTGAAGCAGAAGATGATGGTGAATATAGAAATTATGTAAAAGAAGGTACGGCTCAAGCTGAAGCTTCAATGAAAGATAAAGGAATGTCTCCTGCGGAAGCGCGTAAGTTTTCTACTGTTAGAGTATTTGGTGGTGTAAACGGCAACTATGGTACAAATATCATGGGCTTGGTGGAACAAGGTGACAAATGGGAAACGGAAGAAGAAATTGCTGAACGATATATTCAAAACATGGGTTCAATGTATGCAGAAGGAAGCTGGTCAGAATTTAGAGAAGGTATGTTCGAAACAATGCTCGAAAATACTGAAGTGGTTGTTCACCCTAGATCTTCTAATGTTACGGGTCCTATTTCATTAGATCATGTGTATGAATTCATGGGAGGTATTACCGCAAGTGTTAGAGTAACAACGGGTAAAGATCCTGATGGTTATTTTAATGATTTCAGAAATAAATACGACCCTACCGTTCAAGGATTGAAAGAAGCTATCTGGTCAGAAACAAGAACACAGCTCTTTAACCCGAAATACATCAAAGCACAAATGGAAGAAGGTGAATCGGCTGCAGAAGTCTTTGCAGAAAACTTTAGAGATACGTATGGTTGGAATGTGATGAAACCTGCCGCTATCGATAAAGAGATCTGGGAAGGATATTATGATATCTATGTTAAGGATAAGAAAAACTTAGGAACAGTAGAGTTCTTCAAAAATAAGAACCCTTATGCTTTACAAGAAATGACGGCAGTGATGCTTGAAACAGTGCGTAAAGGTTATTGGAAACCTTCAGATGCGGTGAAGAAAGACATTGCAAAACTACATGCCGAATTAATTAAAGACAACAAAGCCGGTTGTAGTGGATTTGTTTGTGATAACGCAAAGCTTAGAGAAATGATCAAAGGGTTACTTTCAGATGAACTCAAAGAATCATACTCTCAAGAAATTGCTAATGTAAGAACAGGCGAAACAGCCGACAATAACAGTGAAAGTGTTGTTTTAAAGAAGGAAGAAATAAAAACGCTTTCTGAAATTATTCAAGACAATCAAAAGGCTATTATCAGTTTAGTTATTGCGATTCTACTATTTGGTGGTGCCATCACTTGGGGTATCGTTAAGAGAAGAAGAGAACAATAATCAATAGTTTTTATAAAAGATATAAGAGGGCCAACATAATACATGTTGGCCCTTTTTTTAATTACACACTCTAAAGTATTGGCTAGTAATCCAATTTTACTATATTTGTTTTTATTAAGACTAATTCTAAATTAACTATTCTTATATTATGGATTACAGAATTGAGAAAGACACCATGGGTGAGGTGAATGTACCAGTAGATAAATACTGGGGAGCCCAAACACAACGTTCCATTCAGAATTTCCCCATAGGAGCTCCCGCCTCAATGCCAAAAGAAATAATTCATGCTTTTGGATACTTAAAAAAAGCCGCCGCTATCACTAATGCTGAATTAGGTGTGCTACCAAAAGAGAAAAGTAAATTAATTGAAATGGCTTGTGATGAAGTGATCTCAGGTAAATTAGATAGTCATTTTCCATTAGTTGTTTGGCAAACTGGATCGGGTACTCAGTCTAATATGAACTGTAATGAAGTGGTTGCCAATAGATGTCATACTTTAGAAGGTAAAACACTTGGTGAAGGACAAAGAACGATACATCCAAATGACGATGTAAATAAGTCACAATCATCAAATGATACTTTTCCAACAGCAATGCATATTGCTGCTTACAAAAAAATTGTTGAGAAAACTATTCCTCAGGTAGAAACTCTTAGAGATACATTGGCTGAGAAATCTAAGGCAATGAGTAATGTTGTTAAAATCGGTAGAACACACTGGATGGATGCCACCCCAATTACACTAGGTCAAGAGTTCTCAGGTTATGTTGCTCAATTAAATTATGGATTAAAAAGTTTAAAAGGCTCATTAACTCATTTATCTGAATTAGCCTTAGGTGGAACTGCTGTTGGAACTGGGCTAAATACACCTAAAGGTTATACTGAAAGAGTAGCTCAAGTGATAGCCTCATTAACAGGGTTACCATTTATCACAGCTCCTAATAAATTTGAATCACTTGCAGCACATGATGCCATAGTTGAATCGCATGGAGCCTTAAAACAACTTGCAGTAAGCTTAACAAAAATTGCCAATGACATACGACTCTTAGCTTCTGGTCCTAGATCTGGAATTGGTGAACTTATTATTCCATCCAATGAACCAGGGTCATCAATTATGCCTGGTAAAGTAAACCCCACTCAAGTTGAGGCACTAACAATGGTTTGTGCAAGAGTAATGGGTAATGATACAACGATTTCATTTGCTGGTGCAAATGGTCATTTTGAGCTTAATGTTTATAAACCAGTAATGATTCAAGCCTACTTAGAGTCAGCTACTCTACTAGGAGACGCATGTCAAGCATTTAATGACAACTGTGCAATTGGTATTGAACCAAATATTATCAGAATTAACGAACACCTCAATAATTCACTAATGCTAGTTACTGCACTGAATACTCATATAGGATATGATAATGCTGCAAAAATTGCAAAAAAAGCGCATGCAGAAAATACAACATTAAAAGAAGCCGCACTTGCCCTTCAACTACTAACCGAAGAAGAATTTGAAAAATGGGTAGTACCTGAAAAAATGATTGGGTCATTATAAACCAAATACTATGAACATAACTTTAAGTATACTCGATTTAAGAAAAATTCAAGAAGAACAAAGAATCAAAGTATTGAATAAAGAACTTGATAACCTTACAAAAGAAGATTCACTTTGGTTGATTGATGATCATGAACCTTTTGATATTTATAATCATCTAATCATCAGAGAGCATCATTTCGAAACATTTATCGTTTCGAAAAGTGAATACCGAGTATTTATAAGTCCATGCTATATCTAATAGATCACAAGCCTTGTCTCATTTTTTGGGACAGGGCTTTTTTCAAAATCAATACTTTAATAACGTACTTTGAATGCAAAAGAGAATAAGGTAAATTGGATCATTGAAATAATTATTACCTCTCTAACTTTTTGCCATATGAAAGCAACTCAAGAACAAAATGATCGCATTGCGAAGATGACATTTGCTTCAGTTTATCCTCATTATATCACAAAAGTCGAAAAGAAAGGAAGAAGCATAGAAGAATTACATCAGGTTATTGAATGGCTAACAGGCTTTAATGCTTCCAAAGTGCAAGAGATGGCCGACGCTAACATCACTTTTGAAACTTTCTTTGAACAAGCTCAAATTAACCCTAATGCACACCTAATTACAGGAGTAATTTGTGGTTACAGAGTGGAAGAAATAGAGTTTGAATTAACACAGAAAGCCAGATATTTAGATAAACTGGTTGATGAACTCGCAAAAGGAAAAAAAATGGAGAAAATATTAAGAGAACCTAAGAAGTGATATTAAATTTGACTTACAATAAATAAAACCTAAAATTAAATACTAATTATGAATATCCATTTTGAAACAGATGAACTAATTGTCAGAGACCTTGAACAACAAGATCTTGAAGGTATTTTTCTTTTAGATTCTGACCCTGAAGTGCATGAATTTTTAGGAAAAAGACCAATAAAAACCATCGAAGAAGCCCAGAAAGTTGTAGACTATATTACAGGCCAATACAAAACAAATGGAATAGGACGTTGGGCAGTCATTGATAAAGCCACCAATGATTTTGTAGGTTGGACTGGCCTTAAATATGAAGAAGAGTTAAGAACTGAGTTTAACTATTATGATATCGGTTACAGACTCCGAAAGAAATATTGGGGTAAAGGCATTGCAACTACTACAGCCCTTGCCTCATTAAAATATGGTTTTGAAAAATTGAATTTAGAAGAGATCTGTGGAGCTGCTGAAATTGATCATATTGCCTCCAATACCGTTCTAAAGAAGATTGGGTTAAAGCTTTCAGGTACATTTATGTATGATAATGAGCCACATAATTGGTACAAAATCACAAAAGAGGAATGGATAAATAATCAGAAAAAGTAAGTACAAATGAATCATTTAATCATACAAAACCTCTTTGATCTTTGGGAACATATCGGTGAGATCACAAATACTTTAACAAAGACAGATCAGTACTCATCGGTATTTATGCAGCAATCCGATTGGCCCAAAAGAGTGTTCCGCATTATTGATAAAAAAGAAGTCCTTTTGGATGTAATTGAAAAAACTAAAAGTAATGAACTTCCTGAAGGTCTTACAATTCAATCTCCTAATTCCTTAGAAAACAACGATAGTTTTCAATATATCATGAGTCAGAAAAACATGGCGATTGATACAAAGGAAGTAAAACCAATGGGCGAAAATAATTTTATTAAACAGGTCACTACTAAGGAAGATGCCTATAGTTTTGCAGCAACAGCATCCCAATCATTTGGATATACTGTTGATGGCAAAGTCGTGAATGCTATTTTACAACATTCATCCAATGTCCGATTATTTATCTTTCAAGAAGAGAGTACTACATTAGGGTGCGGAATGGTTTATTTTGACCCTAGAGGTATTGCCGGATTGCACATGATTGGAACCATACCAGAAGGCAGAGGAAAAGGAGTAGGAAAAAGTATTACGGAAAGGTTATTAAAAGAAGCGAAAGCACAAGAAGCAGAACATTGTGTATTGCATGCTTCAAAAATGGGTGAACCTATCTATTCCAAATTAGGTTTTAAGACATTTGGAGAGATTGAGACTTACAGAATAATTAAAGAATAAATGATGTTTGATCATTCAAAATAGTATATTACGTTATGTATTCTTTCTTTTATGAAACAATACATAACGTAATCGATTAACTACTTATACAGTTAAAACAAAATATCAATTACAGCTGTCTTTCGTCCAAAATTAACGATACTTATTAAAGATGAAACACTTAACTCATCTTCAAATCTGGTTCTTTTCCAAACGTCATGTTTTAGCAAAGAATAAACAGTTTTATTATATCACACAAGCTGCCTATTTATTTGGGATGATTGCTCATGCGATGGGAATTCCAATGTTTTATGAGCTTGGTATCCACGAATTGGTCACCTTCAATGCAGTATTTAGTGTGCCCGCATTTTTAATAGCACTGATTCTAAACAGAAGAGGAAAACACAATTTTGCCTTCCTTTGGGCATTCCTGGAATTACTTTTCCATCAGGTCGTCACCACTTATTATTTAAGTTGGGATATTGGTGCTTATTTTTGGTTGATCTATCTCGCTGGTCTCTCCTTTTTTAATTCTCAATGGCAACTTAGGACTCAGATTTCTCTATTGATCACTGTAATTACCGCTTTTATATTGTTGTTTCTTTTTTGTCAGGAAGGTGTCTATTCTATCGACATTAACCTACTTAAAAATTACTATTTGATCAGTGGTGTCACTGTATTTATGGTACTTTCACTGTTGATTTATTACTTCGTTTCTACTACCACAAAAGCAGAATTACTATTAAAACAAGAACAAGAAGTCACTAAAAAAATGCTTCACAAAATTGAAGGATTATTTGGACAACAGGTTTCTAGAGAAATTGCTGCCGAGATGATCGACAGTGAAAAAGAAATAGAAAGTAAACAATATTCAGCAACGATTATGTTTCTTGATATTAGAGATTTCACATTGCTAGCTGATTCAAGACCTCCATCAGAAGTAGCACATATTCAAAACGTGGTTTTTAGTGCCTTAATTGATATTATCAGAGTACATCATGGTAATGTTCTGCAATTATTAGGTGATGGTTTAATGGCTGTTTTTGGTGCTCCAAGAGCAAATACAACACATGCTCAAGATGCCGTTAATGCCTCATTTGATATATTAGATAAGATTAAACATTTATCAGAAATAGGGCATATACCCAAAATCAGAGTAGGAATAGGATTAAATACAGGAGATATAGTTGCGGGTAATCTGGGTAATGATACCAGAAAAAGTTATTCGATCACAGGGAAAAATGTTATTATCGCTGCTCGCATAGAACCATTGAATAAAAAATACAATAGTCAATTATTGATTTCAGAAAGCGTCTATACTGAAATTAATAGTTCAGAGATAGAGACAGAGGAACTTGGCCATATTCCATTAAAAGGCATCGAACTCCCAGTGAATGTTTATAAGTTATCATAGACAATAATTTGAGAGAAATACTAATAACATACAATCGTTTACTTTAAGTAATGATTCTATTTTAGGATTGTACCTTAATCATTGATACACAAAAAAGTCTTTTTGAAATTAAGCCAGGTTTTTGATAAATATTCCCCGACATCTGATATCCGTTTTGTGACAGTAATTCTATTTGTTTGTGTAACTTAAAATCAAAGACTGATTCTAACTGTACAGTCATTCTTGTAAAGTTATTGGTTAAACGAATCACCTTATCTAATTCCTTTTCTCGCTTAAGTTCCTGTTTAGATAATTCATTTTGTAATTTTTTCTCTTCTCTTTGAGGTTTATTTTTTCTCCATTTACTGAACCTAAATATTGGAAAACCTACACCCCATATTATTAATAATATTGCTCCAAGTTCAGCTGATACCTGTCCTCCGATACCTCCTAATAAAAATAGGACACAAACATACAGAAGGATATTTAAGAAAAAGGATTTCATGATTTTATCTATAATTAATAGTTTAAAGAAATAATTTAAGCTGTGAAACCTAAAAGGTTACTTTTAATCTTACTGAAGACACATTGTTTGAGTTTCAACATAATGTCGTTTTTTATCATACATCAATATCCTTTGACTACTCTAGTGTAGAATACATTACTAAAAATCAGTAATAATTAATCATAAATCCCCATTTTAATATTACCCCAAAATATCGTAAATTGAGGATTGTGATTACTTAAAAAACTACACTATAACTTATGAACAGGATACTTAGAATCAAAGCAGGCGAAATTTCTAATGTTTCAAAAAGAGATCTTAAAAAAGCGGTCAAAATACTATTGATTACCTTGGCTGTTTATATTCCTCTACAAATTTTCACTATAAAAGGAGGCACAAACACACTCTTAATCGTAGCTATCAGTTCTATCTTTACGGTACTTATCTCTGGTGGAATATTGTGGTTTATGTATGGTTTCAAAAAATTATATTATCAAAGTCTTATTATTAAAGTAAATACAGAAGGAGTATCAAAAATTATTGATACCACTACCCCTCCATCACTATCAGGTATTCTAAAAATCAATTGGGAACAAGTAAAGAATAGCTCGCAAAAACATAGCATTTCTATCAATTGGGAAGATATAAAACTGATAAAAGAAAATAGATACGGGTTATTAATAAAAGGAAAGCAATCCAATAGTTTTTCAGGCAATGGACAATTTCAAATTCCAAAAGAAATTGAAGAATTCAATGAGTTAAAAACATTTCTGTTTAAAGTTCATCGAGACAAAAAAGAGGCTGTTCATGTAGACTAATAGATCTCCTACCCAATAAAACTCATTTAGAAACACCATACAATCACCAATATTTCTATGCATTCAATATGTATACATAATGCTCCGATATGTATACATTATTAGGATTCACATCGAGTAATTTTGCTTTATACCGTTACCGAAATCATAATTCTAAACCGTAAAAGCATGATTACTAAAATGATAATGAACAGAATAGTACCAATGATTGCTACTGTTCGAAGATCTCCAATTTTAAGAAGACCTGACGAATATGGGATGAACTATGAAGATATCTCATTTAAGGCTACAGATGGCGTAGTATTAGAGGGATGGTTTATTCCTGCCAAAGAAAAATCTAACAAAGTAGTGATATGTAATCACTTCTCTCCAGGTAACCGTTATGGCTATGCGGGCCATCTAAAACCATGGCAAAATGCAGGTGGTTTTGAAGTAAATTTTCTTCCTAAATATAAAGCATTAACAGATGCAGGCTATAATGTGTTAGCCTATGATCTTAGAAACCATGGCTTTAGTGCTCCGTCACAAAATGGAGCGTATAATCCAAAATTCTTTGAATATAAAGACGTTCTAGGTTCTTTATCCTACATCAGAGAACGAGAGGATACTAAAAACATGGAAATACATCTACATAGTATGTGCTTAGGTGGAAATGCTACTTTAGTGGCAATGAATAAACATCCAAAAGCCTTTGAGGGAATAAAATCAATGATGCTTATTCAACCTATCTCTGGAGAAGCATTAGTAAAAAAGTTATGCAAAACCATGTATCTAGGAGCAAAAGGAGAAAAAGTCTTCGAAGAAGTATACAGACAGAAATTTGGTTTTAGAACAGAAGACTCCTCACCTATTCTTGATGCAAAAGCCGTCAAAGTTCCTACTTTTATGACTCAAGTAAAAAATGATAAAGCGACTTTTCCGGAAGATGTACAATCTATTTTTAATGCCCTACCAATTGAAGAAAAGAAACTTTATTGGATAGAAGGAACAGACGAGCGATTTAGAGGTTATACCTACTATTCAGAACACCCTGAAGCGATGATCGAATGGTACAATAAATATTCATCTTAATAATAAAAACTATGGCTAATAAAAATGTTATTTGGTGTGATCCTTCAACTTTACAAAAAGATTTACAAGGAAAAATATATATCGTAACAGGAGCAAATTCTGGGGTCGGCTTAGAAACTTCAAAGCAGCTGATTACTCAAGGTGCTCATGTGATTATGGCCTGCAGAAGAGTTGATGCCGGCTTGCTTGCTGCAGAATCATTTCTATCATTAAAAGGAAGTTTTGAAGTTTCAAAAGTAGATTTTTCAGATTTACAATCTGTAAGAGAGTTTGTAGAAAGGTTCAAAGAAAATTACTCAAAATTAGACGGTCTTATGTGTAATGCTGGAGCTCTATTTTCCGGAGACAAAGCGAAATACACAAAAGATGGATTTGAAATGTCAATTGGAGTAAGCTATTTCGGGCATTTCTTATTAACAGAATTACTATTAGAGCTTCTTATATCAACTAAAGGTTCAAGAATAGGAATATTGTCTTCTGTAGGGCATGCAGGTAGTCCTAAAAAAAGATATCAAGTGCACTTAGATGATATTCATTGGAAGAGTAGAAAGTATAATAGTGTGGATGCTTATTGTGAGGCCAAGGTAGCTGTTAACCTATACGCACTAGAATTGGCTGATAGGTTAAAAAATACTGATGTTAGTACCGCGTCTGTACACCCTGGGTGGGCAAGAAGTAATTTTGGTGGAAACGGAAGTATGATGAAGATATTAAGAATTTTATTACTACCTTTTAGTAACTCAATAACAAATAGTAATGAGGAATCTGCACAAACTTCTCTACATGTTTTACTTTCTGATGATGCTCCAAAGCATTCTGGAGCCTACTTTAGTCAGCACAGCGTTTTGTATAGAGATAAGGAATGTAAAAAAGGCGGTTGGCCAATGACTTCACCCAATCCAAATGCAAGAGACCTCAATACTGCCAAGAAATTAGTGGCATTAAGCAATGAATTAGTCGGTCTTGCTTAAAAGTAATCTACACCTCAACTTTAATTAATTTCAAGAATCATGGAAATAATCAACTCAAAATGGATATTGATCATCGGAATTCCTTTAGTTATCATTATTGTGTTATATTTCTTAGGTAATAAATCTGTCCATACAGAAATAAAAATTAATGCTACGCCCGAGCAAATCTGGAAAGTTTTAATGAATAAAGATCAATACAGGGAATGGAACACTGTGCTGATACCAGTCAAAGGGAATTTAAATGTCGGAGAAACCGTTGAATATGAATTCCACCAAGACAGTGAAAACCAAAGTATTATTCCTTCAAAAGTATTGAAAATAGAAACCAATCGATTACTTAATCAAGGGGGTGGGATTCCGGGGATTCTTACGTATAATCACTGCTACATTATTGATCAAACTGAAAGTGGAAGTAAATTGACCATTCATGAAGACTATAAAGGAATAGGAGTTCCTTTCTGGAATCCTTCTCCAGTACAAAGGGCCTATGAGCGACTCTGCCATAACTTAAAAGATCGTGTTGAAAGTTTGAACAAATAGCATGTTATGAAAAATAATATCGTAGAAATAAACTCTATTACGCAAATACACAATAGCTTGGACATTCAAAAACCCAAGCATCCATTAGTATCAGTGATTCCTATGAGTTTATTATCACAATATAATTATGGTGATTACACCTATGTAATGGATTTATATCAGATCAGCTTAAAGACTGGAGTGAGTGGTGCAATTACATATGGACGTAATTCATACGACTTTCAAGAAGGCACCTTAGTTTTTTCGAAACCTGGTCAATCATTAAGTTATTCTGAAAATGAGGGAACTGATGGAGAAGAAGGGTGGATGTTAATATTTCACCCGGATTTAATTAGAAAATCTCCCTTAGGAGAGTCTATCGATAATTATACATTCTTCTCTTACGAAGCCAATGAAGCATTGCATCTTTCAAATGATGAAAAACAAATCCTAACTGAGCTTATTCAGAAAATTGAAAGAGAATATGAGAATAATATTGACCGACACAGTCAAGAATTGATCATTTCAAATATTGAGATGGTTCTAAAATACTGTACTAGATACTTTGACAGACAATTCTATACCAGAACGAACCTCAATAAGGACGCCTTCTCTAAATTTGAAAAACTACTGAAAAGTTATTACATAGATGAATTACACTTAGATCTGGGGATACCTACTGTAAAATATTGTGCTACCGAACTCAATATGTCCTCACATTATTTGAGTGATATGCTAAGAAAAGAAACCGGCAAAAGTGCACAAGAACATATTTATAATTTTGTGATTAATAAAGCCAAAACAAGATTATTAAGTTCATCAGAATCTATAAGTCAAGTAGCCTATAGTTTGGGCTTTGAATACCCTCAGCATTTTAGTAAACTATTTAAAAGCAAAACGGGTTATAGCCCAGTTGAATACAGAAAATCTTCATAAACTAAGGCCTTTTTACAAAAACGTAGCATATTCATAAAAATGCTTACTGATCAAGGAAGGGAGTATTTTAAGAGTAGAACAATTCAAATTACAGGTATAAAGATTTCAATGAATTGTCTTTTTTACAGAAAATTGTTGTACTCATTTTTTCTGAGGGGTCGTTTTTGTTTTACATTTGTAGTTGGAATATGACTATTTATTTCATTAATAATATAAGTTGGAATTTTACAAGTAGAACATTTGTTCTATCATTAGTTACCCTCTATTCAGTTTAATAAATTACCGTTTTGATATTGTTCTATTTAGGCACTAACCCAAATACTTACGAATTGATTGTAACCCAATAACAACAAGAATTTAATTGCCATCTTCTCGTTAAGACTACTCCTAATAGTACATATTGATGATATCTAAAGGTATCCCTTAACAACGTATATTTAAACTGTTATTTGCACTTAAATAATAACCGGGACTTAGTATCGTAGTTTACCCAAAAACGAACTTAAAATGAAGAAAATTGGATTAATCGGAGGTATGAACTGGGAATATTCTCAGATCTACTATCAGATAATTAACAAAAAAGTAAAGGAACTTCTTGGTGGTCTTCACTCTGCTAAATGCATTATGGAATCATTGGATTTTTCAGAAATTGATCGACTTCAACACAAAAACGATTGGGATGGCTTAACGAGACATATTACTGATGCAGCCATTAACCTCCAAAATGCTAAGGCAGATGTTATTGTCCTTTGTACTAGCTCAATGCATCAATGTAGTACTGATATTATAGAAAATACAGATATACCGTTTTTACATATCGCTGAGGCAACAGGCAAGTCAATCAACAAGAAAAATATTAATAAAGTACTTTTACTTGGTACGAAGTCTACCATGACAGACGGTGTCTACAAAGAAATTCTTCAAAGAGATTTTAATATTGAAGTGATTACTCCAAATGAAGAGGATATAGAAATCGTTCATGAAATCATTAATAACGAATTATCTATTGGGATTACTACCCCTGAATCAAAAGAAACAGTTATGCATATAACGCAAAAAGCTATTCAACAAGGTATTGAAGGTATCGTTTTAGGAGCAATCAATTTACCTTTATTGATTAATAATTTTGATTTCGAAGTTCCTGTTTTTGATTCAACAAAAATACATGCTGAAAGTGCCGTTTTATTTTCTTTGATTCAATGATAACATTGTACACATCTTTGAACCAAAACTACATTTCTTTAAACCAATACTACAAATTTATATTGACCCTGAGCTCTAATTTTGTGATTAAGAAATTATATTACTTCAGCTATTATGAACAAAACAATCTTAATTACAGGAGCCAATTCGGGAATTGGAAAAGAAACAGCAAGACAACTAGCACTGCTAGATACTACTGAAAAAATCTATTTGGTTTGTAGAAACCTTGACCGAGCAATATTAGCCAAAGATGATCTTGAAAAGTCTACAGGTCGGAGTATTTTCGAAATTATCATCATGGATGTTGCTAATATAGACAGTGTCAAAGATGCTCTAAAGTACATTTACGATCCCATTGATGCGGTTATATTAAATGCTGGGGGATTAGCGGGAAGCTCTCCCGAACAAATTACCAAAGATGGTGTCACTTTTATATCAGCATCAAATTTACTAGGCCATGTGGTCCTTGTAGAAGAACTGCTTAAACTTGGAAGAATCAATAATACCGTACTTTTTGCTGGGACAGAAGCCGCAAGAGGTGTTAAAGTGCTAGGTGTTAAAAGACCAGCACTCAATAATTCTGTTCAAGAGTTCACCTCCATATTAAACGGGCAATACTTTGGTGATTCTATGGACAATATGGAGGCCTATTCTCTTGTAAAATATATAGGTGCATTATGGATTTCTTACATGGCAAAACAGCATCCGCATATTCAACTGATTACAGTGAGTCCAGGGGGTACACAAGGGACCTCTTTCACCAAGGAACTTCCATTCTTTCAGAAATTTATGTTCGACTATATAATGATGCCTTTTCTTTTACCTCTTATGGGAATGACACACAGTTTACAGAAAGGCAGTCAACGTTTTGTTGATAGTATACAAGATCCAACTCTTTCAAATGGCGGATTTTACGCCAGTAAAGAAAAAGTAACTGCAGGTCCTATGGTGGAGCAAAGTTCATTTTTTGGTAGTTTAAAAAATGAAGGTTTTCAAAAAAATGCCTATGATGCCATACAGTCTTTTTTAGCTTAAAAATAAATACCTCATTATCTACACAACTAAATAGATAATGAGGTATTTTTGTGTAGTTAATCCTAAACAATCAATAAATATGAAAGGGGAATACTACAAAACAAAAGAATCTGTAGATGAGTACATCCAGAAGGCTAAAGATGTGAATGGAAAAGCCTTAATAGATCAACTTATTACGTATCTTCAACCAACATCTTCTGTTCTAGAAATTGGCTCTGGCCCTGGAACAGACTGGGAGATACTTAGTGCAACTTATCAAGTCACTGGATCAGATTTTTCTAAAGAGTTTATCCAACGCCTTGCTAAAAAATTTCCTAATGGGACATTCTTACACTTGGATGCTTCTACCCTACTTACAGCACAGAAATTTGATGCTATCTATTCCAATAAAGTGCTACATCACCTAACTGATGAAGAGTTACAACATTCCATCCACAGACAATTTGATTTACTAAATGATAAAGGTATCATCTGTCATTCGTTCTGGAAGGGAGAAGAAACAGAATACTTTAAGGGCTTGTTAGTGAACTGTCATACAAAGGAATCGTTAAACAAGTTCTTCGGACAACAATTTGAGTTAATCTTTTTGGAAGAATATTCTGAATTTGAGGAAAAAGATTCTCTACTTTTAATTGGTATGAAAAAATAAATTGTATTTTTATAAGTACAATCAACTCAAAACATTAATCTCTTAATAGATGAACTCATTAAAACATACCTTATTTCTATTAGTTACTGTTGTATTTTTTTCAAGCTGTGGAGGTGATAATGCTAAAAACGACGAAAGCCACAAACAAGAACAATTAGTAGGTGGTTGGAGCGAGTCGGAAGTGACTCCAGAAGCTGAAAAAGCGCTCGACTATGTGCTAAAACAAATGAACACTTCAGCAAAACTAGATAAAATCACCCACCTGAGGACACAAATTGTCAGTGGTAGGAATTATGATATCGACTTCTTGATGGATAATGGAAAAGCTTGGAATGTAAAAGTATACCAAGATCTACAAGGTAATTATGAAATTACCAAAACCGCCACAAGAATCAATTAAACATATAGGAGGGAAAGTATTTCTCTCCTTTTTTTATATACTAACAAATGAATTTTATACTATGATTTTAGAAGTTGCTATTCTTCAAGTAAAACAAGGTGAAGAGAACGATTTTGAGAGGGATTTTAAAGAGGCGGGTCAATATATTAGTTCTATTCAAGGCTATCATAACCATACTTTAAAAAAGTGTTTGGAAGTAGAAAACAAATATATCTTGTTAGTGAACTGGGAAACATTAGAAAACCATACGGTTGACTTTCGACAATCTGATGTATATCAGCAATGGAAAGCAAAGTTGCATCATTATTATGACCCCTTCCCAACAGTAGAACATTATGAGACCATCTTATAATAAAAAAAGAGAAGCCAAATACATAAATATTTGGCTTCTAGACACTTTAATACATCAGAATTAATAAATCAGTTTGTTGGAAATATCTTCTACTATATCCCCTGTTTTTGACACTACTCTTTCTAAATTTTGAGAGGCCTTATCGACATTTAATTTCGAAGAATCACTCATTTCATCTAATAAATTTCTTCCTTTACAAATCAACTCTTCCAAGTGATCTTGTAAATTGATCAACTCGTCTACTGTTTTCTCTGTAATTTCATTTTTGGCTTCCGCTTTTAATAAGTTTGAGTTACTTATCATTTCTTCAGCATTTTCTTTTAAAGAATCCAAAATTTTATCATTGGTATTTTCTGAAAAATCAAGAAGTGCTTTGTTCATATTCGTCACCTTATCAATAATATCTTTTGATGTTGTTTCTATATGATTTAAACTTTCTAATGCATCGATCTCTTTCTGAAGAATCGTATCATTAATTTTTAATGATGCTTCAGCCTTTAACTCTGTTTTCTTTTTATCAGTAACCTCCTTAATATCATCAATATGTTGTTGGTAACTCAGGATATTGGCTTGTACTTTTTGTACTGATTCTTGTAATGTGTTCATCTCTATATTTTGTTTTTGTGATGATACAAATGTCAGTATTCAAACAATATATCAGTCTTAGTTATTGATTTATAATTCTCTCTTTTTGATATCTTATTGTTAAAATTTCAACAAGTCAATCTCTACTGATTTACAATATATTATGACATGAAATCATTTATGGTAATGTTTATCATCAGTAAAGCTGGATGAATGCAATTAGTTTTACCTCAAATTTGAATCAAAATGAGAGAAGTCTATATCGATGAAATTTCATACAAAGAGGTCTTTAGAAGTTTGTCCGATCGGTTTGATGGTGTCACTACTGATGACTCTTTAAACATCCATCTTAATGAAGAAAAAATATTTGCCAAAGGGCATCAAATCAATGCAGACCTAGAGATCACCCAATTCAATGCCTATTTAGAAGAACCAATCAGAATTATTCGAAGAAGTTTACATGAAAATGTATTCGTTATTGTCTATTTCTTAACACCTTTTCAGCTGACCAATGACATTGATGCAGCCTATCAAATCAAGAATAAAAAATATTGGTCTAACCTAAAAAGAGATGAAGTATTTTATTTTGAAGGGCATCAGGAAATATCATTTATTACAATAAAACTCACTCGAAATTTTATTGAAAAGTACAATGTCAATAATCAAAATTTCACAACTCAGTTACTAGATACAAAGGATCCATTTATTATCTATGAGAATATTTCTAGTGCATCTGTAGAAGTACTGAAAGAGATAAAGGAATGTGACTTCAATAACGAAATTGAACTCTTAAAATTAGACTACCTTACTTATAAGCTATTGTATAACTTTGCCAATAAAGTGGCCTACAGGTTTGGTGTACAGGCTTTCCCAAGGTTATTGCCTGATGTCGATGTAGAAAGAGTATTTAAAGTGAAAGACTATATAGAAGAGAATTTTGAGGAAAAAATCACACCTGAACAAATAGCAGAAATAGCTCAGTGTAGCTACAGTAAATTACGTAAACTGTTCAAAGAGGTCATAGGTCAATCTATTTTGAAATACACTAATGATTACAAATTACAAAAAGCACATTCATGGCTCACTAATGGAGCTTATAATGTTTCTGATTGCACTTATCAGTTAGGTTTTAGTAGTATGACACATTTCAGCAAATTATTCGTAAATAAGTATGGCTGCCTACCTAGCGACTTGAAATAATAAAAAAGCCTACGATTCGTACCGTAGGCCTGGATAAAGATAGAAATTATTGGTATTTCTTGTCTCTAAAATCACCATTTTTTACTGTTCTCTCTACAAAGTGATAGAGCTTCATAAACTCTTCATCATTTTCGAAGAGTGGGTGATCTTTAAGAGAATCTAAGATCTTTTGTGGATTTCGCTCTTCATAATTAAAATCCTTTTGTATATCATTTTCTTTCCTTTCAAATTCTATTGCTCCTCGAGGAAGAATCTTTGCTTCAGATTGGTTTCTAACTACATTCTTTTCGAAAAGTGTTTGGACTGGGTACTTCTTGCCCCAATCTTGAAATTCTACAACATGGTTTTCCATTTCTGGATTTTCCTTATCCGGAATAACGACAATATTATGATGAATATTAGTGTTCTCAACTGGTCCAGTAATATGGAAAGTAGGAGCAAAGAATCGCTTATTGTGAGCCTTATACGGACGAATTCCATCGTTAATACTTAAGTTATATTTTACTTCGGTATTCTTCGTTCCTTGATTCATTGGCTGTCCTAACTTAAAGCCATTATTACAAATAAGAATAAAACCGCCCCAATTATCGTAACTTAGGTTGTATTGGAAAGTAGTATTATTACAGTTAAAATCAGAATCATAGCCTTGACCATCCCACTTTGCTCTATGATCACTTACACTATTAAATTGTACTAGTGTATTGTCACTACTCCAAGGCCAAATACCTGCAGCTGCATCACCTTTTGGCATAGAGTCAATGCCTTTTCTAATCACATTGTATTCGATCAAAGCTCCATCACATCCTAATGGAACAATGCCATCTCCAGGGATATTCTCAATTAAGTTTCCTCGAACCACCACTTCCAAACTAGGGTACCAAGCTGTTCTTTTGATATTTCCTTTTGAATTGATTGCATTTCTCTCACAATGGTGCATATAGTTGTTCAGAATTTGAAGATCTATAAATCGAGTTTTCACTTCATTTCCCATATTCTGCCAAAGGATCGCAGAACCGCCACCTTTTTTCTTTTCCAAAAGACCATTTACATCAAATATTTCAAGTCCTTCTAATACTATATGATGACAGTCTCCAAAGTTCTCGGCTCTTACCACTACTCCTCTTCTCTTTGCTGCAGGCTTTACTCCTTTATTCGTAATCTTCAGGTTTCTAACCTCCCAATACTCTACATTGTACAAATAAAGAGTAGACTCTTTATACCCTAAACCATTAATTTGAGGATGATCGCCTTTACCATATCTATCTATAGAAATAACTTTCCCTTTTTTACCAGATCCTTTAGGCATTAACTGTCCTTCATAGGTTGTACCTGCAGCAAATAGAATCTGATCTCCAGGTTGAAAAGTTTGTTGATTGACCTTCCAAATCGTTTTCCAAGCCGACTTCTTAGAAGTGCCATTATTTTTATCTTTTCCATTATTTGCATCTACATAATAAGTGGTACAAAACGCAAGATGTGATACAAAAAATAGACTAATGAATAGAGCTAAAGTTTTCATAATCCTCAATGTTTATAATGATGCTGCTGGCTTATTCCAAACAACGGATTTCATTTTCTCCTCATACTCAGCCATTAATTGCTTGTATTTTTTGTCTTTTGCTAGATTTTCCCATTCATGTGGATCCTTCTTTAAATCATAGAGGTAACGTTTTCCATCAGGTGTAATCGTAAACCTGTAACGGTCAGTTACCACACCATAGCTATCTTTGGCACAAGTAAATGTTATATTTTCCCATTTTGGGTTTTTCTGAGTAAGTAATGGCACTAAGCTATTACCGTGAAGCTTTATTTCTTCTGGTAAGGTAACTCCAGCCAACTCCATTATAGTTGGGTAGATATCGATATTTTGAACAATATTTTCTACCTGTTTTCCTTCTTTAGAATGTGGTAATTTTATAATTAATGGACATCTTAAAGCGACATGGTATCCAGTATTTTTTCTCCATTTACCATGATCCGTTAAATGGTAACCATGATCTCCCCAAACGACAATAATCGTATTATCATACAGGCCTTCCTCTTTTAACGCCTGTATTACTCTCCCCATTTGTGCATCAGCATAAGTGGTACTTGCCATATATCCTCGAATCAACTTTTGTGCAGTCTCATCATCTACTCCCTCATTCCATATCTCACTACCTTTTCGACCTTGATATGGATCTTTTGTTAGATCTCGATCTGCATTTTTGGGTACATACGCTAGCTTTCCTGCATCTTGTGGGTACATATCAAAGTACTTCTTTGGTGCTACCCACGGCATATGGGGACGAGCAAAACCACACGAAATCATAAAAGGTTTAGATTTATCCCTTTTCTCTTTGATGAAAGAGATAACATCTCTAGCCGTCTTACCATCATTAAGTAGTTCATCTGGTCCATCAACAGCGGCATACATCAAAGATGCAGGCCCAGAGTCCTTCTCATAATATGTTTTTATTTGATCAGCTCTCCCACCAATTTCTACGATTTTACTTTCAATTTTCTCACCACCATCATGGTATTTTCCTTTCCAATATTTTCCAGGTATATCCCAGCTCTCTTTTTCAGAAGTAGGAACATTTCCATGATATATCTTTCCACTAGTAGCTGTCCAATAACCATTGGATCTCAACTGATTTGGCCAAGTTTTTTGTACTTGAATTTGCTCTTGGAATTTAAATTTCTTCCCATCAATCCAAGTTTTGTTATTAAACCGGACGCCAGTCATCATCGCCGCTCTTGAAGGGCTACACAATGGATAGTTTACATATGCTCTGTTAAACTGCACCGCTTGATTTGCTAAGGCATCAATATTTGGTGTAAGTGGCTCAGGTTCTCCATATGCACCAATTTGAGGTCTCAAATCATCAAAAGCGATAAAAAGAATATTAGGTCTTTCCTGATCTTGAGCGTACAATAATGTTCCACTACATAAACAGCCAAGAAAGAAGATAATTTTTTTCAGTTTCATCTTATTGAGAAGTTAGGCCTGTTATTTCATTTCAATGGCTCCTAAATCTGGAGCATCTTTTATTGGATTGCCAAGAATATCCTTCTCTACTTTTTCTCCGATATATAACCCCTTCTTATCCCCTGGAATTTTCTCAATCTCAATTCCTTTATTTTTTACTAATGCAGAATTAGTAGGCATAAAATCAGTTGGAAGGTTACCATTTTTATTCTTGAATTCTGGATTACCAAATTCTGGTTGGCTATCTGCGATAGGAGATTCTACTGGCCAATTTTCCTTTTTTAAGTATAAATTATTCTTAAATACGATATTCTCTACCAATACTTCTCCTTCTTCTTCAGGTTTGTATTGATCTCCTAGTACTTGCTTGCTTTCGCCTTCGAAGTAAAAAATATTGTTCGCAATCAAGACCCCTTTTGATGCTCTATCTACAGCAATTTTCACAAGAATATCACTCTTTACATAGATCGTATTATTATAGAAGTAGCTATTGTAAGGGCCTTTTCTTTGGCGTCCTTTTCCATTAAAACCACTTAACCAAAAGATTTTTCCTTCTTGAGATGCAACACCTTTTTTCTTTACTCTATATCCGTCATTAATACTTACATTATATCTGTAAGCACAGTTATAGTTGTTGCCTAAAATCTCACAGAAACCTCCAGCATTGTTCTCACTAATATTATATTGAACGATTACATTTGAGCAATTAAAATCTATATGGCATCCTGCTGAATCTGCAGGACCATTGGCATTTCTAAATTCATTTCTCTCAATCAAGACACCATCACAACCCCAAGTCCAAAGGCCACTACCTCGTCCCCACTTTCTAGTATCATTATTACTACCAGACTTGTTCACGATGTTATGATGAATATGACCATCATTAATTCCACTCATTTGTATACCAGGGCCACCAACTTCTATTACTTTATTGTTGGCTATAACAAGGTTTTTGATAGAAAGAGATTTTCCATTTACCTTGATACCAGTGTGTGCTACATTAGAAATTTCACAGTTGGTAATAGATAAGTTTTTAAAACCAGAGTCCTTCACTTTATTCAGTGCTCTAATTCCCCAACCATACCCTTGAGTACCATTGGGGGTAAATGTTTCTTTCTTTCCTCTTTTAAACCCTTCGTCCATTAAAAATACGTCTCTCACTTTCACATGGTCGATGGTAATATTCTCATATTCTCCTACTTGATCACTTAAAACTAAGATACCACAGCGCATTGTATTTTTGTTTACCTTAGCTTCATCAACACCCCCAGCATTGGCAGTTACCTCTAAATTAGTCACCTTAATAAAACTACTGTTTTTAATTAAGATGCCATTAAAGTATCCTTTTGCATCAATAATTGGTAAGGCATCACTCTTATCATCTTTGGATTGGTAGTTACTAATCTCAATCCATTTATTTTTACGGCCAGCAATGTTTTCTAATTCAATATTTCCATAAAAAACACTTCCATTTGCTAATAAAACTTTATCCCCTGCCTTTAGGTTAAGGCGGTTGATTTTCTTTAGAGTTTTAAAAGCGTGTTTTGCTGACGTTCCTTCATTCTTGTCCTTTCCATTTTTTGCATCTACGTAATAAGTAGTTGCAATGGCAGACTGGGTGAAGAAAAGCATTGTTAGTCCTAACAGTAATAATTTCATTTTCTCTTTATTAGTCAAAAAATATCACATCATCATCTTGTGAAGTAAATCAAAATACAAGACGAAGAAACACTATTTTAGATTTTTTTTCTTCTTCTTTTTCTTCTTTACTGGTGCTTCTTTAAATTCTTCTTGTCCCTCTCCCTGAACACTCCATTTTACGATATATTCTTTTACTAATGGAGCCTCTCCTTTTGGTAGGTATTTTGACAATTCGGCTTTCTTTTCTTGGTAACTTGCATCCTTGGCAAGGTTAGTCCATTCATTATGATCGTTGGTATGGAAGTATAATTCTTCAGTACCATCATAATAACGAATATATCTATAGTCTTTTGTTCTTACCGCATAATTCCCTTTACCCCAAGAAGTAATTGCTGGTTCATCCAATATCTTCGAAGGTTGCTTAACAATTCCTTTTAGCGATGCACCATCTACATAATCTGGTGTTTTTACATTGGCATAATCTGCAACAGTTTTATATACATTGATCAGTGAAATCGCCTCATCATAAGTTCTTCCATATTTTACCTTTTTATCTCTTGTATCATAGATGATAAAAGGAACTCTTGTCGCTTCTTCCCATAGTGTAAACTTTTTAAATGACATCTTTTCACCTAAATGAAAACCATGGTCTGACCAAACAATTACAACTGTATTATCTGCATAATCACTTTCTTCTAAAGCAGTAATTACTCTACCTATATTATAATCTGCCCATGAGATACATGCTAAATATGCTCTTCTTACATCCTCCCAAGCATCATCATTTCTAAAACGTCTATCATCACCTGCTTTTCTCATCGATTTTCCTTCTCTAGGAATATCACTTAAGTCGGTCTCTAAGATTTCTGGAGCTAAAATTTCTTCTGGTAACGCATCAAAAAACTGCTTTGGTGCATCAAAAGGTAGGTGTGGTTTCACAATACCTACAGCTAAGAAGAAAGGTTTTTTATGTTTCTTTTCTAAGATATCCACACCATAAGATGCTACTTGATAATCTACATGCTCACTCATTGGGTTATGAGTAGGTCTGAAAGACATTTTTTTGTTGACTTTATATCCTTCTCCTTCTTCAAATACCTTTCTCGTATTTAAGTCTGTAAGGTAGCCAGTCCACTCTCTTCTATCGTCTTTTAAACCATGGTGAATTTTTCCTGCACCATAAGTAGCATAACCATTCTCTTTTAACAACCTTGGTAAACTTGTATACTTATTCATCAAATCATTATGGATTTCATGCTCATAGAAAGGATACAGACCTGAGTTAAAAGGTTCGATTCCATATAACAAAGCATTTCTACTTGGTGAACATCCCGGAGCAGAACAGTGAGCATTGGTAAAATTTACTCCTTTTTCTGCTAGTTTATCTAGGTTAGGAGTAATAGCCTGTGGATGCCCTCCTAAAAATCCTGTCCAATCGTTCATATCATCAATAGCGATGAATACGATATTTGGTTGCTTCTTATTTTTTTGTGCCTGAACAACACCTGTGGTGATGAATAACCCAAAGAAGAAAAGAAGAAAAGAGTTGGTATGTTTTTTCATGGTTGAAGTAAGTAATTTGTCATTTCATGTTCTGTAAAAGTAAGATGTACTAACACAAATCAGTACTACAAACCCTTCAGTGGTGGTCACGAAACAAACCATGTTATGTTTTGTCGATTTTGTGTTAAAACCTAAATGCCTCCTTTCTTCAATAAAGGCTCATCAAACTCCTTCATCTGAGGATACAGTTCATCTTTTAGCCTCTTGGCAATTGATTTGTATTCAGGGTCATTGTAATAGTTGACTAATTCGTCTGGATCCTTTTCTAAATCAAATAACCATGGTTCATCAGATGGTGATACAACTAACTTATATCTAGCATCGACAGCCGCTACCCATTTGCTTCTAGCATTAGTGATATACACTGTTCGATCCATATCTATGACCGATTTTTTTGATGTGAAGTCTTTTGCTGCATTGGCACCATGAAAAGTATAAGCTGATTGATCCACACCCATAATCCCTAATATTGTTGGTGTAAAATCAGCCATTGAAAAAGCCTTCTGGATTGTTTTATTCTTCTTAATTTTTGATGGATAACGAAGCATAAATGCTACTCTAGCAGACATTTCGTAAGGTAAGCCTTTGTTATCTTTACCATGTTCTCTTAATAAGTCTCCATGATCTGAAGTGAAAATCACGATCGTATTTTTTTCTAGATCATTATCCTCTAGAAATTTTAAGATTCGACCTACATTATCATCAATACATTTTACCATTCCATAGTATTGACGCATCGCATTTTGTTTGATGGGTTTTGTATTGTGTTTCTTCCCTTTTCTAGCCACCCAACCTGGAGATAAATCACCTTCTTTATAAATTGTTCTTGGCTCTTCAAAAGTTAGATGATCGTACATCGTGTTGTAAGGTGCTCTTACTTGGTTTGGGCCATGTGGATCTGGTATCGACAACATCAAACAAAAGGGTTTGTCTTTGTCTTGTTCTAAGATTTTTAGTGCTCTATCTACTAAGAAATCAGTAGTAAAAGATTTCTCATCGACCTTATCCTGATCAAAGACCATATGACCTTTTTTATTCTTCTTCTGATCTACAATCACTCCATTCTCTTCTTCCTTAAGTGCTTTCCAATGCCCTCTGTTGATCATGTATCGATTGTGTTCAAAACCAAACTTCCTTTTAGGAGCAAAACCAGGCTTATCCTCTCCGTCTAAGTGCCACTTTCCTACATATGAAGTAGAATACCCGTTATCTTTTAAGATCTGTCCGAACGTAATCACATCGTCGTTCAATGGCATATCATTTACAGGAGAACCTGTAGCCACAGGATATAAACCTGTCATCATAGATGCTCTTGAAGGGGTACAAACCGGTGATGTCGCATACCAGTTTTTGCATAAAACTCCTTCATTGGCTATTCTGTCCAAATGTGGTGTTTCAACAATAACATCCTTTCCCCACATCATCGCCTGTTCTTCTGACATGGTATTTCGGTAGGCACCAATTGTTCTTAAATTATGTTCATCTGTATGTATGATTAATAAATTAGGTTTGTCTTGCGCCTGTAGGAGACATGAGCAAAACAATACCAAGGCAGTCACTAATGGATAGGTTTTCATCATCTTTAATAAAAAAAATAAACTCTTATTCTCAATATAGGCTATTGAAAAAAGAGGACATATTTTAAAAATAATAATCGCAACCCATCTTAAAGAAGATCTTTGAAGATGAGTTGCGAAAAAAATATTACCAGTTTTCTTTCTGGTTAAGAGAAGTGTTAATGTTGATTTCTTGTAAAGGGAATGGTAAAACCATATGCTTTGCAGGATTGAAATTGATGAATGGTCTCTTATAACCATCCATTGCCCAGAAAGTTTCACTATAATCTGGGTGTGCTCTCATAACTTCTTCAGTGAAACGTAATCTTTCTTCTAATTTATTCCATCTGATTAAATCAAATTTACGAACACCTTCGAAGCAAAGCTCTCTTAAACGTTCATCCATAATTTCTTGGAAAAACGCATCCTTTCCAGCTAATGAAGAAGGAGAGTCTTCTTCCAAAGTACCTAAACCAGCTCTTTGACGAACTCTATTGATACACTCAATAGCTTGACCTGTTGGGCCACCATTTACTTCATTCAATGCTTCTGCATGCATTAATAATACATCCGAGAATCTAAGAATTGGGAAGTTGATTGGTGTTTGGTTTCTTGAAAGAATTGTCTCGTTCGTTAACAAGATATACTCTTCACCATCAGGGTTGTTTGTATCAATTTCCTCATAGTTTGCTGGTTCCCATCTTCTGAACTTACCAGGACAGTTTTGAGGAGCAAATACATTAGAAACTCTAACAATCTTAGCAGATTTATTCATTTGGAACATTGGAACGTTCCATTCCATTCTTCTGTCTTCGATTTCATAGATCTGGTTCATTACAGGAGTAAGTGCAACAGATTTTTGAGTAGTTGGATGGTTGTTGCCATCAACATAATCGAATGCTATACCATTATAGTTACCAACAGCACCCATTGTTGAGATACCAATGTCTAAGTTATTTTTATATGAGATTTCAAATAAAGACTCCTTAGTGTTGTATGATGAACCTCCAATATAGTTTAAGAACAAGTTTCTGTATCCTAATGAATCTTCAGAAGTTGTCAGTTCATGCCAACCGTCGTTATAAATGATATCCTCAGTATATACTAAAGCACTATCATAATACTGTGTCTGTTGGTAAGGGTAACCTGCCATTTTCATGTAAAGTCTAGCCAACAAACCTTCTGCAGCCATTTTATTTGGTCTTCCTGGCTGGTACTCTGAATCTGATGCATGAGGAAGATTTTCAATCGCATATTTGAAGTCTGCTTCAATAGCTGCGTATACTTCTTCTAATTCTGCTGCAGGTTTGTTGTTATCAAATTGGTCTTTTGTATAATCCAATCTTAATGGAACTTCATTCCACCAGCTTGTTAGATTGTAATAAGCAAAGGCTCTTAAGAAACGAGCTTCTGCTAAATACCATTCGTATTGGCCATCCTCAAAAGCACTTTCATCTAAACGAGCAATCATTTGGTTACACTCGTTGACAGCTCCATAAAGTTGTCTCCAAGATTCTTCAATTGCTTCTGAGTTGGAAACGTGACTGTATAAAGATACAGCCCAGTTTTCATCCCAACCTCTAGAATAGTACCCTTCATCGGTACCGTATTGCATTTCCATCGAAAGTGTACTTCCATAACCTCCAGCCGATGCTGAGAACTTTGAAAAAATACCTGCAATACCTAAATCTACTCTAGATTCACTATTATAGAAGTTGTCTGAATTCCAACTTGATTTTGGTTCTACATCTAGAAAACTTGAACATGAAGTCCCCATGCCTATAAGCACAGTCGCCACCAATCCGAATTTCTTTATATATTTTGTATTCATCTTAATCGAATGTTTAGTCGTTGATCGAATTAATTTTAAGTAGGATTAAAGTGTTAGTTTAATGCTTCCTAAAATTGTTCTGCTTTGAGGGTAAGCTGAGTAATCTAAGTTTGGTGATACACCATTACCTGCTACACTAACTTCTGGATCATATCCTGAGTAGTTGGTCCAAGTGAAAAGGTTTTGTGCAGATACACCAAAGTATAAACCTTTGATTTTAGCTCTCTTCAACACTTTTGATGGGATATTGTATCCTAATGAAACAGTTTTTAGTCTGATATAAGAACCATCTTCAATAAATCTGTTATCAATTTGGTTACCCACTCTAGCACTACCTAATGAACCAGCATATGTAGAAGCGTTGATATTAGTATCTGTATGGAATGGTGTCCAGTGATCAGCAATTGTAGCAAAACCATTGAATGATTGAGAACCCCAAGGTTTGTGCATTTCCACTGCGTTACCGTTCATTACATCAAATCCATAAGACCATTGGAATAAGAATGAGAATGAGATGCCTTTATATTGGAATGTGTTTGTTAAACCACCGAAGTGTTCTGGATGAGGGTTACCAATAATTGTTCTATCCTCTTCATTGATTGTACCATCACCATTACGGTCTACAAACTTCACCCCACCTGGAGCGATATCTTGAGCACCATTATCAGCAACACCGTCTTTCAGTTCGAAAGTTTGTGTTTCATTATTCCAGTTAAAGTCACTTTGTTGGTAAATTCTATCGAACTCAAGACCATACATCATACCTACTGGCTGACCTACTCTAGTTGTGTAGTTGTCTTCGCTGAATCTTGCTCTTGTATAGATAGCGTCATCGCCTTGGTTCAACTTCAATACTTCATTTTTGTTGAATGAGATGTTGAAGTTTGTTGTCCATTTAAATGACTTCTTGTGAATGTTTACTGTATTTAATGAGATCTCTAAACCTTCGTTTTGTACCTCACCAACGTTTTGGAATACTCTTGTAAAACCTGTACTTGTTGCCATGTTAGCATTTAATAGTAGGTCGTAAGTATTCTTTCTATAAACATCAACTGTCGTTTCTAATCTTTGGTTGAAGAATGATAAATCAACACCAAAGTTTACTTGTTGAGTAGTTTCCCATCTTAAATCTGGCACTGCTAAGTTAGATTGTACAGCACCTGGACGGTAAGCTTCTGTAGAACCCCAGTTATAACCTGACCATTTACTAATAGCAATTTGGTTGAATGCTGCAAAGTCTGCAATTCTGTTATTACCAGTGATACCCCAACCACCTCTTAATTTCATTGTAGAGAATACTCCTAGATCTTTTAACCAAGGCTCATCTCCAATTCTCCAAGCACCAGAAACTGATGGGAAGTAACCCCATTTGTTACCGTCAGCAAATTTAGATGAACCATCTGCTCTGAAGTTGGCAGTAATTAGGTATTTGTCTTTGAAGTTGTATGTAGCTCTACCGAAGTAAGATAATAGTGTATTACCTGTCCAAGAAGTCTGTGCTAATGTTGCTGTAGTACCAATACCTAAGTTATAAATACTAAAGTCATCTACTGGTAAGTTACCATTCTGTAATAACTGTGTAGAGTAGTCGTTGTAAGAACCTTCAATACCACCCATTACTGAGAAAGTATGTTGACCTGCTTTCTTCTTATAAGTTAAAGTGTTAGAAGAAGCGACTGTTTGTCTTACTGTTTCTTCAATGCTACCTTGAATTCCTAGAGGTGAGTTCTGACCAGCTCTTGTTTCTTCACCATAGAATAATGTATTCTTAGATAATTGAGCTTGGTAGTTTGCATATAAGTTTAATGTTAAGTTCTTATGGAACTTGTGTGTAAATCTTAAGTTACCTCTAAATACGTTTTGGTAATCCTTATCCTTTGTATTCATTAAGTTTGGTACCGGAGGGTACATTACTGATTGGTTAGGATCTGTTGGATCATATCCACCTGGCTCTAAATCATCTGGAGTAACTGGATCGATTGGTCTAAAACGAACTGCATCTCTAATAATACTTGAGTAACTGTTCTCTCTTAAGTTTGGACCTTGTCTAACAGCATATGAATGCATTAAACCAGCATTTAACGTTGACTTATCAGAGATAGTGTGTTTTACTCTTAAGTTGTTGATTAACTTTGTAAACCTAGAAGTAATTAAAGTACCTTCTTGATCAGTGTAGTTACCAGAGTAGTAAATGTTAGTTTTCTTATTACCACCACTGATCGATAAGTTGTATTTTTGAATAGGAGCTTGTCTGAAAATTTCATCTTGCCAATCATGTGCTTCTAAACCGTTTTCCTCATAGTTTCTATATAACTCTGGATCTAACCACTTATCATAAAAATTATTGATTTTGTCATAGTTACCTTCTAAATCCCACTTACCAGATGCCCAAGCTTGTGCTTCCTGGTATTTAACATACTCGTATGGGCTCATTACTTCTAAATACTTTGTAACATTTTGAACACCATATGAAGCATTTAACGTTACTGTAGTTTTCCCATCTTTTGTAGCACCACTTTTCGTAGCGATTACAATTACACCATTTGCACCACGAGAACCATAAATTGCAGTTGCAGAAGCATCTTTAAGGATGTTGAATTCTTTAATATCTTCTGTATTAATTGTTGCTGGGTCAAAGTTCTCTAAAGGAACTCCATCTACTACGTATAATGGTGAGTTATCACCAGTAATTGAGTTACCACCACGAATGACAATATTCATAGGTGAACCTGGCGTACCTTCAGAGGCAGAAACATTTACACCTGCAACTCTACCCATTAACGCCTCATCATAGTTGGCTGTAGGAGCATTCACTAGATCTTCAGTATCTACTGTTGCTACTGAACCTGTAATGTCCTTTACCTTACTTGTACCATAACCTATTACGATTACATCTTCTAAGACGCTCATCTCAGGTTTCATCGTAACATTGATCTTAGATCTATTTTTAATGGCAAGGATCTGTGTTTCAAATCCAATAAATGACACTTCTAAAGTATCTGTCGGGAGAATATTGGATAGCTTATATTCACCTTGGATGTTCGTCATGGTACCTACTGTAGTACCTTTGATCACGATATTTACACCAGGAAGTGGCTCTCCTGAATCGTCTAATACTTTACCCCCAATGGTTGTCTCCTGTGCAATGGAGAATAACGGTAAAAGCATTATTGCTATTATTCCTATTATATATTTTTTCATCAGTTTATTGATTTTGAAGTTGTTGAGCTTGTGCTTAGATCATCGAAGAGTGTTTTAGGTGAGGGCAGGCTCCCCTGCCCCCTCTTTTTGTTAGGTTAAATCAATAAATATTATTAATCCAACACTCTTCTTTTTGAATTCCCTTATAGTTGTCCCCTACAAGGAAATGATGATATAGATGAATGATTTCTAAGCTTCACTACTTTCACAAGATTAAATTAGATTCCGTCTACTTGCTCTACAGCTTTGTAGTTGATATCAGAGATAAAGAATTTACCTGATGAGTTTGAGAAGTCTGCAACTCCTACTTCTCCTGTATCTGTTCTAATTACTTCAGTTAGATCACCTGTGAAATATGTTTTATATCTTAAAGCGAATGTAAATTTCGTTTGATCTTTATATGGACCTAAATCCAATTCATATCTTAACCATTTTTGATATGTCGCTCTTTCTGGATGTTTTGCATTATCTGGATCTGGACCTGCTTGGTCACCTGGGTAAGGTGTACCAGTATATTCGTCTCCTTGACCTTCAATTTTGAACTTGATAATATCATTTACTTGCGTCCAATTTGTTGTTGATACATCTCCAGTATAGTTATCTGTTACATAGATCTCCATATCTGCTGCTACTCTACCGTCAGTTTGGTAAGCAGCAAAGTCATTTTTCATCCAGAAAATTGCTGATAAATCAAATCCTGAAGCATATTGTGATAAATTTTGCTCCTTCATAATCATCCAAGAATCATGTTCTGGGCTTCTTGCAGGACCATAAACAATATTATGCATATGAATTGGAGTATTATCTGTAACAGATTCTGGTCTGTCTTCCGCTGCAAGATCACCAGGACCTGCTGTTGCTCCTTTATATTTCCAGTATACACCTGAACCTAATCCACCTTTTTGTACTGCTACTAGGCTATAGTAATCTTTAGTTGCTAATGAAGGATAGAAGAAGTTGAATACTTCTCTTGGTGGAGTATATGGCTCCAATGAGATAGCAATCTTCACAACTTCAGCATAAGTTTGCTCTTCGTAACTTACTTTACTTGTTACTATTATTTCAGGATAAACGATCAATGCATCCTCACCTTCTGGCAAGTCTAACACATATGCTGGGTTTAATGAAAGCGCCCCTGTCTCTCCATTAATTTGGAATTTATCATGCTCTGAACCTAATGAGAATGTTACACTAGGGTTACCGCTAGAAACATCTGGCGTTGTTGTCCATGTCCCTTCTCCCACTACTAAGTTCTGACCAAATGGGCTATAAACTACAGCTAACGGTAATAGAGGACCAGCATTTAATTCTAATGCTTCATTCGACACTACCAATAAGAAATCTTCTGCTGTAAATTCAAAGTCTACATACTCATCAGTAATATTACTAATCAGACGAATTGTTGGAGAATAAATTTCATTTTTAGAGATCGTATAATCTGGATGTAAAGAAATTGCTCCAGTTAATGAATCAATCACTAATGTATCAGCATATCCAGTTAATTCGTAACGGAAATCATATTCTTCTACTTGATCTTTCGCAAACATTACTTTTGGTGCAGCCGATGCAGAACCTTCTTGACCAACAACTAAGTTATGTTGAACTACATCATATGTTAGTCCGCTTGGCAATAAAGGCATTACATTTAAATGAAAAGCATCCTCAAACACTTTTGCATTCGACATATCATCTCTATCAGTAGCCGGTCTAGCCTGTACTGTAAAGTAATAGTCACCTTCTTTAAACATATTGTTGTCTTTGATATAGATCTGACCTGCTTTTGCCGGATCTATAATTGGCACCTTGTATACTGGCACCTCTTGCTCAACAGTATCACCATCGATGACAACTACAGCTGTATCTTCTACAGCAATTTTTTCTAATGTATCTAATACAGCACTTGCTATATAAACACTATCTAAATAAGATGGATCCAATTCTCCATCTGCAGTTCTTACACTAAGTATTTCGAAGACACAAGGAATGCCCTCTGAGTTATAAGTGGGTATAGAAGAAGTAATCTCACTGTATGCCCTGGCATTAACTACTTCAGAGTAGGTTAACCCAGTGATGTTAATATCTGTCGGTACTTCTGAATTTTCCATAAAAGCAGAAGGCTTCTCACACCCTGCACCCCATATCAGAGCAGCACAGCACAAGAGTATTTTAGTCAGATTTTTATTCATGGTTCATTATTTCATTTCATTGGTAAAAAATTGTGCGAATCTCAATATCATTTCTATTCGCCTTACATTTCATCATTCAGTCACAAGTAATAATAAGTATCGTAAAATTATATCATAGATAAATAGATATTGTTTTGATTATTAATTGAGCTTTGGAGATAAATTTCTAATGATCTACCGGTAAAAAAATTCATTTCAAAATCCATCTCCATTTGTCAGATTCTTTTCTTGTTGCTTAAGTAATCCAACACTACAAAATTAACAAACTCTAACTTAAGACAAGACACTTATTATACAATTTTTACTATTAATTGTATTTCGTACAGTTTATATCACTAAATGTCATTTTTGTGTCCTTTTTTTCCTTGGTATCGTCAGATTTAATATCATAAATAGAAAAGAAAAACCGAGCAATGTATATTTCGTGATCATGTTGACACTTTTTGGATAACCTATCATTTCATTTTTCCTTCAAAGAATATTCAAATAATTCAATTAAAGCTTTATCATATATAGGTCCTTGTCTTAATATTAAATTGTAAAGGCATGATGATCCAAACTTTGTAGTGTTCCTGGCAATGAGCCTTACGTGAGATAGTCGAACAATAAGATGATAAATGAAAAGACACCTACCAGCAAACTACCCCAAACAACTCTTTCTTTGATGCTATTAACTTTCATACTTTTCTCATAGTTATCGATTTTATGACTAAAATTTTTCATTACTTATTTTGTGACTTAAATAGTTGGGTAATCATTAATTTTACTACCCTACTCTACAAACCTACCTATCAAAATCAACAAAGTTGTGATGTATTCTAGTCAAAACTGACACTTTTTAAATGAACTCTATTTATGTCAATTCTATAAAATCTGTGTCAAAAAAAGCCTGCTAATCAGCAGGCTTCAAGTATATTATCTATTTTGTGTCCATTAATCTACGGCCTCCTTTTTCGTAAATTCTTTTGGTGTTACTCCAAAGACCTCTTTAAAACTCTTTGAGAAATACGACCTATGTGAGAAGCCTACCATGTACATCACATCAGAAACATTATAGTCTCCTTGTTTTAAGAGCTGTCCTGCTCTTTTTAATCGCACATTTCGGATAAACTCATTGGCTGTCATACCCGTCATGGATTTAATTTTTCGGTACAGGTTAGTTTGTCCCATTCCGATATTCTCTCCGAGCATTTTTACGTTAAAATCGGAATTATCCATGTTCTTCTCGATTTCTTGCATTACCTCATTTAAGAATTTCTCCTCAAACGATGGAAGTTTCACTTCCTCTGGCTGAATATCGATTTCTCTCTTTATACTTTTCTTTAAGTGTTCCCTTTGAGTGATAATTTTACCCACTCTTAATCTTAGGTATTCTACATTAAATGGTTTCGCAATATAATCGTCTGCGCCTTTCTCAATCCCTTCCATTTTGCTTTCAATACCACCTTTAGCTGTTAGAATAATCACAGGGATATGATTGGTGAGTACATTGGCTTTCACTTTATTACAAAGTTCAATACCTGTCATTTCTGGCATCATCCAATCTGTAAGAATCATATCAGGCATTGTCTTCTTAGCTACTAGCCATCCTTCTTTACCATTGGCAGCAGAAGTAACATTAAATTGCTCTTCTAAACAATGAATTAAGAATTGACGCATATCTTCATCATCTTCCACAACCAAGATACTTGGTCTACCATCTTTATTCTGCTCTTCTATAGCTTCTTCATCTTCGAAGTCTTCATGGTCAACGTCAACTTCTGATTGATTTGTGTTATTTTCTACTTCTGTAGAAGTTTCCACTTCATCAATTTCTTTCTCCTCATAGTCTTCTAAGTGCTTTTTGTCCAACGGTATATATAGAGTAAATTCTGCTCCATGTTTCTCTTCACTCTCAACAGATACCCAGCCACCATGCATTTTTACATAATCATGTACTAACGATAAACCTATACCCGTACCCTGTTGGCCCAAGTAGTTCTCAGTTTTGATGTTTGTGAATCTATTAAAGATCTGTGATTGAATCTCTTTAGGAATACCGATACCCGAGTCCATTACTCTAATTCTCTGATAATCCATCGGAGGCAGCTGTTTTACAGGATGTTCTGCTTCTACTACATCTACTTTCACCTCTATCTTACCGTTATCAGGAGTAAACTTGATTGCATTTGAAATTAAGTTATATATCACCTTTTCGATTTTTTCAAGGTCAAACCAAATTACGCGTTCAGTCTCCTGAGTTCTGAAATTAAGATCTATATTACGCTTTATGGTAGCATCCATAAAGTCATGAGTAATATTCCTAGTCAGACTTACAATATCATATTCTTCAATAAGAAGCTTTTCACCTCCTTGATCAATTTTTCTAAGATCAAGTACTTGATTGACCAATCTGCTTAGTCGCTCAGTATTTCTTTTGATGATATTTAAGAGCTTAGATTTTTGTGGATCTACCTCTAAAGATTCCAATTCTTCTAAAGGACTACTGATCAATGTTAGAGGTGTTCTAAGTTCATGAGAAATGTTTGTAAAGAATTTAATCTTCATTTGATTAATCTCTTCACTTTTTTCTCTTTCAATTTTCTCCAATTCCAGCTTATTCTGAACCTTAACGTTGGATACAGTAATGCGTTTAGCAAAATAGAAAAGAATACCTAGTACAATAAAGTAGAATACTTTTGCATACCAAGTTGCCCAAATTGGCGATTCTATTGTTAACTGCAGACTTGCATACTCTTCTCCAAATTTCCCAAAATTATCTGAAGCTTTAATCTTAAAAGTGTAATTACCTGGTTTCACTTTGATATAAGATACAAAGTCTCTACTGCCATCAATTACTTGCCATTTGTCTTCCCACCCTTCTAACTTAAACATATACTGATGGGCAGAAATATCTTGATAATCCAAAGATGAGAAATAGATAGAGAATGTATTCTCTTCATAATCTAGGTTGATTTTTTCTACATCATTTAGATCTTTAGTATATAATACTCTTTCATTTAACTTCTGATGTGTATCAATCTCATGATTATCCACTTTAAAAGAAGTAAACCTTACTTTGTTAAAGGTACTTTCATTATTCAACCCATTGGGATCAAACGATAAGAAACCATCATAACTATTAAAATAAATGCGATTTTTTAGCTGCACTACATCTCCCGCTTTATAGGTTCTGATTCCAGTGTTTGCAAAACCAAAGCTTACCAACTCTTTAGTAGATGGAGTATATTTATTCAGTTTATTTTTTGTGGTAAACCAAAAGTCTCCTTTCTCATCAACAAATAACGAAAGTATAGTATGGGGATGAGTGTATACAATTTCAAAGTGTTTGCTCTTATCATTAAAAGTAACGATATCTTTAGGTGTGAAGCCCCACATTTTTAGATCGTTACCAATAAATGTATTCTTCAAGTAAAGCCACTTATTTTCTTTTTCTTTAAAGTGAACAACATTCCCTTTTGTTAAATGGAAGTAATCAATACCATTACCATTCGAAATCCAAGGGTTTTTATCTGCACCTCTAAATATAATATCTGAAATATAGTCCCCTGCGATAGTATTTCTATTATTAGGGTCGTGTCTGAAGTTGATAAATTCTAACTTCTGATTTCCCTTCTCAATCACTTTGTACACCCCTAGCATTGAACCAATCCAGATATCCCCTTCTTCGTCCATGGCAATTTTGAATAGATAATCTGTTTGTAAGGCTAATGGGTTAGTCTTATCAGCAACATATTTATAGATCTTATCCGTCTTGGGGTTTATCACATTTAAACCTCCAGGTGTAATTACCCAAAGCATGCCTTTTTTGTCCACCAATAGTTCTTTTACATTGCTGTGTAATATCTCTGGTGTCTTATAATAAACATACTCTTCTTTTTTAATATCATACTTAATTAACCCTGAGAAGTTAGTGCCTATCCAAATATTGCCTATCGAATCTTCTGCAATAGTATTTACAGGTAATCCTTTGGGTAATAAGTCGTTTTCATAACCAAAAGTATTTATAGCAAATGCTTCATTATGAAAGGAAACTTTATCTACTCCATTATTTGTACCCAACCAAATATTCCCTTTTTGATCATTATAAATAACATTGATTATATTACTAGTAATAGAATAGTGATTGTTATAATCCGAGAAAAGGTGTTCGAAAGTGCCTTTGCTTTCATCATAGATATTCAAGCCAAAACCTGTACCCAACCAAATCTCATTGTCATTCACTCTTGTGATACTTTTGATCACATTATTACTTAAGGTTTTGTCCGTCTTTCCTTTATAAATTTTAGAAAATTCTCCAGTTGTTGTGTCAAAAATAGCAAAACCAGTTTCTGTACCTACATATAACTTAGAATCATCCTCTAAAGAAAACGGCTTGATATCTAAGATCAGGTTGTTTTTCTTATTCTGCTCTGACCTCTTCTGTAGGCGATAGTGGGTAAATGTACCTTTTTTCTGATCGTATTTGTTCAATTGATCTTGAGTACCTACCCATAATATTCCTTTAGAATCTTCGTATAAAACTCTAACAACGTTGTCAGAAAGACCTTCACTTAGACCTGGAATTTTTCTGATGACTGTACTTTCATTTGTTTTTGGATCAAGAATAAAAATTCCAGCTCTTGTACCAATATACAAGTCACCACTTTTCAGAAACTGAACTTTAAAGAAAGTAATATCTTCATTGGTTAATGATATTCTTTCAAAAGTATAGGTAGCTACATTAAATTTAATCAAACTCTTAAAAGTAGCAATCCAGATATTACCATTATTGTCTTTCGTGAGATCAATGATGTTTTCAGTAAGGATAGTTTCCGCTTTATAGCCATCATAACGAACTAATCCGTCAGATAAACCAATCCACATAAATCCATAATCATCTTCCAAAAAACAATTTACTTTTTTGTTAGTAATGTTCTCAGGGAGCTGGATATGTGAGAATTCTAAAAACCTATCTAGTGCAAATAGTGGGCTCTGCGGTAATAACAAAGCACATGTTAGTAATAGTATTAATAGTCCTTTCATATATATCATGTTATCGAATCACCTTCAATGATTTGAAAGTCATTGTTTTGGAATTTAATTTAGTTGATTTCACTGTTAGCTTGATCAAACCCGCTTCATCAGAAGACTGAAAAAATAGGACACACTTACCATTAAAAACCTTTCTAAATTTAGCTTTATTTGAAGATAAATCCAATATGTCTCCATTTTCAACACCTAGAATTTTTGCGGGACCATCAAGAGTAAACTCAACAAGGTGGTCAGCGTCTGGAACAAAGACGCCATCCTTATCTATAATATTTACTTCACATCTGATAACGTCAGTTTGGTTTGCGTATACTTCAGTTTTGCTAGGTATGAGTTGGAAACTATAAGCTTCACCACTACTTCTAACGATATCTTCTGCTACTTTCTTATTTTTATTTCTTGCAATTGCCTTAATTTCCCCTTTTTCGTAAGGAACCTGCCAAACAAGTTGTCTTTCCTTACCCATCACTTTTTCTCCAAGTGATTTCCCATTTAAGAACAATTCTACTGAGGAAGCATTTGTATATACTACCACTGGAATTTTTTGTCCTTCTTTACCTTGATGATTCCAATGGGGCAACACATGAACCATCGGCTCGTTACTCCAAAGACTTTGATAGAGGTAATAATGATCTTTAGGGAAGCCTGCCAAATCGATGATACCAAAGTTGGCTGTTCTTGCAGGCCAATTAAATGATTCTCCAAGGTAATCAAAACCTGTCCATCTAAAGTTACCTACATAGTAATCGTATTTTTCAACGCGGTTCCAATCATCTCTAACACCAATTCTAACAATCGAATTATCATAAGAAGATTGGTATTTGTTTGTAATGTTAGGGAACACTTCTTCATCACTTAAATTAGGAATTTTATAGACCTTATTTTCCATCTTCGCAAATTGCTCCGGCTTCTCCCATGGTGCAGGATTATCTTTGGTTCTATACCAAGTTTGTGTTCTGTAAATTCCTCTCGTCTGTAACGTATGAGTAATCTCTGTACCAACGATTAATTGGTTAGGATTTTTTGCATGATAATCTTCAAGTACATTCTTAAATTCACCATGCCCATTAAACCCTGCAATATCTATATGAGTCCCTTTATACCCTCTACCTTGGGTTACAAATCGTGTTGGATCTATTGATTTCACAAAGTCAACTAATATTTTTTGTTCTTCATTAGTAAACTTATGTACCTCATTACCGATACTCCACATAATTACTGAAGGGTGGTTACGATCTCTTTTTAAGAAGCCTTCTAGATCTTTTTGCCAATAATCTGCAAAATAATTCCCGTAATCAAATTTCGCTTTTGGTCTCCACCATCCATCAAATGCTTCGTCCATCACCATAAAGCCCATGGTATCGCACATCGCATAAAATTCAGGAGAAAAGGGGTGATGTGCTGTACGTAAAGCATTACACCCCATTTCCTTAAGTAATTTTAATCTGTGGTAAAGAACATCATTTGGTACGGCTACACCTAAAGCCCCTGCATCTTGATGATTACTTAATCCTTTTAATAAAATAGGCGTATCATTCAAGAATAGTCCTTCGTTATTTTTCCATTCTACTTTTCGAATACCAAAAGGAGTAGAATAGGTATCTTTTATTATTTTATCTACCATTACTACACTCTCTAATGTGTACATATCAGGTGTAGTTGGTGACCATAATTTCGGATTTTCTAATTGTATATTTTGAGTGATCTCCCCAGTTTTTTGTAGCTTATATTTCGTTGTTGTTTCACTAACTACTTCTCCTGTATTAGACCTAACAATACTTTTTAAAGTGATTTTCTTGGCAGCTTTTAACTCACTTTTTAAGCTAGTAACTATTTTTACTGAAGCAGAAGCTTTGGATACTTGAGGAGTCGTTACGAAAGTACCTGATTGAGGTATATAGATATTCTTAGTTTTCGTTAACCATACATGTCTATAAATACCCGATCCAGTATACCACCTTCCACTTGGAAGTTTTGAATGATCTACTTTAACAGCAAGGGTGTTTTTCCCTTCTTTTAAATGTGGCGTTAGGTCATACTCAAAACTTATATAACCATTCGGGTGAAAACCTAAATGATGACCATTTATCCAAACATCACTATTTAAATATACCCCATCAAAAGTGATGAAATATTTATCGTCTGCGTGTTTGTCTGCTACTTGAATTTCTTTTCTATACCATCCTATTCCACCAGGAAGAAATGCCCCTGATTTTCCCGACGGGTTTTCTTCTCTATATTCACCTTCAATACTCCAATCATGAGGAACGTTTAATACTCTCCAATTCGAATCATCAAAAGCTACCTCTTGGGCATTAGATACCTCTTCCTTTGTAAACTTCCAATCAAAATCCAATGAAATACGTTCACGAACCGTTTGTGAAAAACCGATAGAGGAAAGAAAAAATAACCCAACAATATGTATAAAAATTAATCTCATTTCAGACAAGTAGATAATAAAAAAGTCGTTATCGTATAGTCAAAACTAGATCATAAATGTTGATTTAACGGTTATTTAAAAATGCAAAAGTAGCACATATCCAAAAGTCGGATTTGTGCTACTTTTCAACACTATTTGTATAATTTATGCTATTTAATTAGCACTAATAGGTCTTTCATGGAAGTAAAAACATCTATTCCTTGAGATGAAAACTTTTCTGCATCTTCATGTGGACAATATGCTAACACATTAAATCCACCATTTTTTGCTGCTTGTATACCTGATAAACTATCTTCAATAACTAAACTATCCTCTGGTGCTACATTCAAATGAGCAGCCGCTGTAAGAAATACTTTCGGATCCGGCTTCCAAGCATTCAAGTCGTAGGCACTAAACATATTTCCTTTAAAAAAACTGTACAAGCCAGTCGTTTTTAAATTTAATTCCATCTTATTCATAGGACCATTGGATGCTACAGCAAAAGGGAGTGATAAATGTTCAACTACTTCTTTAATTCCTGGTATTGGCTGAATATCATTTTCAAACGCTTGGAATGTTCTTTTTCTAAATTCAGCCTCAAAATTATCTTTTAACGTCACCTGATATTTCTCTTGTATATAGCTAACAATTTGATCAAATGCTTTTCCAGTTAGAGTTTGTATCGCCTCTTCATAAGTAATGTCAATAGAATAGTCTTTAAATAGATCGATGAATACATTCATGGTAATCGATTCTGAATCCACAAGAACTCCATCACAGTCGAAGATGATTGCTTTATATTTCACTATGTTGTTATTTATCAGTTTATACTTCTTTCTTCAAAGGTAATAAACCCGAAAGTGATTGAAAAAATAAAAGGTACCCTGTATATAAATCATACAGAGCACCTTTAACATTCCGAATTACAAACTTTATATCTTATTGCTGAATAACTTCTCCTGAGCTACTTGTGTTAGCTTCTCTCACTGTTGGGTTTCCTTTAAAATAGAAGTTACCACTTGATGATAAATTTACATTGTACTCATTCACACAATGAACATAAGCATCTCCTGAAGAAGAAATATCAAAATCTACTTTATCTGATGTCATATCATTAGAGTAACAATTTCCAGAAGAACTAATACGTCCGACTAATTCGCTTGTTGCTCCGACTAACGATGCATCTCCTGAAGAAGAAATATTAACCACTACTCGATTGGCCTCAATATTACTTGCCTCTACATTACCAGAAGAACTAATGTTTACAACCAAATCACTGCCTATTCCTGTAGCATCTTCTAATTTGATATCTCCACTAGAAGACGTATTTAGACTTACTTGAGAAGAACCTTCTCCAACTTCAGAGATAGATATATTTCCACTAGAACTCGCTGTAGCTTCTTTTAACTGAGGAAGCGTAACATAGATATTCAAATCAAAATTAGACAGGTTTTTATTAATTGAGATTTTCCATATTTCATCTTCTACTTTCTGAGAAAGATGTTCAAAAACCTCAGGTTGTGTTTCTATAGTAATTGTTTGCTCTTCACCGTATTGGATATATACATGACCGGTCGTTTGGAAGTTCACTCCTTTGATATCTGCCAACTCCAAATTATAGTTTGACGTTGGACCAGAAACGTCCTCACTGTTACAACTCACAAACCCCATCACTAAAGTGATAAATAAAATTATGTTTAAATTTTTCATGCTTTAAATATTGTTTTCAGTTGTATAACACTTGACAGTTAGTTTACCCCTACTCCCAAAAGAAAAAAAATATTTTTTTTTCAAATTGATCAAATATTGATACCAATACTGTTCATAAGATACTCTGTTTCCAGAGTATCATCCAACAATTTTAAACCTTTATTTATAGTAATCAATCACCTTTTTATAGCTTCATTTTTATTAAAAATACTGCCGAAACAATGGAATAAGTAAAGTCGTTACCAAAAGTAACCTAAGGTCTAATTGACTTTAAAAACACACATACAAATCATCAAAAATCTTATTCATCAATGGAAAATGAAAAAAAAGTTGGACTGTGGGGACTTGTCGCCATTGTTTTCGGTTCAATGATCGGAGGAGGAATTTTTAATATCCCCCAGAATATGGCTTCAAATGCTGGGTTAGGTGCCGTTATGTTATCTTGGGTGATTTCAGGAATTGGTATCTGGTTTTTAGTAGAAGTATTTAAATCTTTAGAAGAAAAACACCCTGAATTAAGTTCAGGAATATATGCATATGCACAAAAAGGATTCGGCAACTTTGTAGGCTTTAGTAGTGCTTGGGGATATTGGATTGCTGCTATTTTTGGTAACGTAGCTTTTGCAGTACTATTAAATGATGCACTTGGTATTTTCTTTCCAAGTCTATTAGAACATGGATGGCAAACAGTGGTTTTCGGATCCGTGTTAGTATGGTTGATGACGACCATTGTTTGGTTTGGAGTAAATAAGGCTTCATCATTGAATACACTCTCAACAGTGGCAAAATTCTTATCACTGATTGTAATATTTATTATGCTAATCGTTGCCTTCGATTTTGATGTTTTTACAGCTGATATCTGGAGATTTGGATTAGGAGGTATCGGCAAACAAATTAAAGGTACTATGATGGTAACACTTTGGTGCTTTATTGGTATTGAAGGAGCAGTTGTGATTTCAGGAAAAGCAAAAAAGAAATCGGACGTTAGTAAGGCGACAATAATTGGTTTTGCAGCAGCATTACTGATGTATCTGTTATTATCGGCTTTATCTTTTGGTATCCTAAAACAAGAAGAATTAAGCGTTTTATCTTCTCCTTCTACAGGTGGTTTATTACAAGCTGCTGTTGGTAGTGATTGGGGATTGATGCTAGTAAATATTGCTGTAATAATATCAGTATCTGGAGCTTGGTTAGCTTGGACAATTCTAGTTGCTGAAACACCTTACAGTGCTGCAAAGGATGGCATCTTACCAAAAATATTTAGTAAAGACAATGCACATCAATCACCAGGGATTTCATTATTAATGTCTAGTATTATTGTTCAATTGGCATTATTTATTGTCGTTTCTGCAAAGGATGTTTACTTGGCAGCTGTTGATATTGCCGGAGTGATGATTCTTCCTTCTTACTTGTTAAGTTCCATGTTCTTGCTAAAAGAGGCACTAAGCAAAAAAGGATATTCAACGAAAATCAAAGTGATTGCTTTATTGTCGTCGTTGTATTGCCTTTGGTTAATTTATGCAGCAGGCATTAACTTTTTACTGCTTTCCATGATGTTTTATGCTGTAGGTATTCCATTTTACCTTAAAGCAAGAAAAGAACAAAATGGATCACATGTGTTTGCCAATTATGAAAAATGGATTGCAGGAACAATGATTAGCTTATCTTTTATTGGGGTTTATATTATATCCACAGGTGCAATGGCACTTTAATCATAAAAAAACAGCCTCAGTAATTACCGAGGCTGTTTCTAAATCTTTACATCTTTAAACTATCATCATCTTAACAAAGCATTATCGATATGGGCAAAAAATTATCGATATTAAAAAATCGTTTTTGGGTATGTTTTAATCACTATTAATTGAACTACAACTTTATATACTCTTAAAACATGTACCTCACCTTTTATATTTCAGTAGAAAAGTTTCAAAATCTGACTTCATAAAAAAACGCCTTGAGATAGAATGTTATTCTCAAGGCGTTTTTTTTAAAACTGATTTATTGTTTTCATGTAGTTTGTATCACTTATCTGATTAGGGGTGATCAAAGTTTCTACATAATCGAGATAACTATCTAATAGGTAAACATTATCTTGATTACCTTCCAAAGGCAGTGTCGCCGGTTGTTCATTAAACCTGACCTGTACAAACTTCTCTCCTTCTTTTTCCAACAAAAACCATTCGATATTGGAAGCCATACTTGCATACTCGCCTTCAGACCATTCAATATTAAGTACATGGTCTGATTTTCTATTGATGTTATTGAGATCTAACAATACAGCTAAGGGTAATGTGGTTTCAGCATGGGCAAAATTAAAATACCCTTGATAATCTAAAGTTCCCTTCGAAGCTAAACGTAGATTGTTGCTAATATTCATCAGTAATGTCGTTGAATTAGCATAGGAAGTTTTTCGACCTTTATACCCTGGCCCCTTTTCATAGAAAGCTTCGACATCGCCTATTTTGGCTAGAAGTTGAGTCTCAGAGGGTGTAAAAACAAGGAAGTCTGGACGTTGGTCTGGTGTAATCGCAAAAGAGATTTTAAAGCATTCATACAGTGCTAAAATGATATCCATCTTCGATGCAATAACAACTTCTCCTTCATCATCTTTATATACTTTCTCACCATTTTCAATATTATTGATTATTTGAGACTTAAAATAGTTAGGAAGAATAGCATCCACAATGTCTAGATACTCCTTTGATTTTTTTAGCTCCACTATTTGCTCCTCCCAAATTGCTGAGTCTTTGTATGCTTTATAGTTAGGAGAAATTTTATGATATCGTAAAAGCGGATCTTTCCCTTTAATAAAATTATTGATTTCCCATTCCGGATGGACATCCTTCTCTTTCAATCCTTGTATAAATGCTCCTCTTGAATTCTGAGTTCTTGATTTATATGTCGCATTTCCAATAAACTTTGTAGAGGACTTAAAGAAATCAGGAGCAATATCGTATAGCCTTTGTCCTATAGCGAAATGTTCTTCTTTCCCTAGTGGAGTTAGTTGACCATAATTGTTTTTCTGAAGATCAATAAGTTGCTTTACCTCTTGCATCAATAGTTTGCCCTCCTCTGTTAATTGGTTCTGCTTATCTGCATCCATCATCAATTCATATAATGCAATATCTTCTCCCGGACCACTCATATATCGAGAACCATGTCTTGCAACATTTGTAATAAAGATGGTTTCATAATCTTCTGGTATAGGAGTAATTTCTTTTGGGGGCATATAGTTCTTTTTCGAACCAATGTTCCACTCTTGTTCCGTTGTTAAAGATTGCTTTGTATTTTCCTGTGAACAGGATGTCATAAAAAAGAATTGGAATGTACTCAATATAAGTACTGTAATTTGTCTGTTCATTATTTAGCTTAGTTATTCAGTTGGTCTATTTCATATTAGGTTTCAGTTGATTATATATCCTCTACATATCAATGAAATATAAAAATGGATTTAACAGCAGCGAAAATAAGTAATTTATGATTACGGAATTCTGTGTTCATAAAAAGATAATATTGGCGTCATTAATTGTTATTTCACAAAAAGTCCTTTACCTAAAAAAAGATAAAGGACTCCAATAAATACATTATGGATTGAGTAATGCTGGGATTATAAAGTATCGTATTTTATTAAGCAAAACGCTCTTCTTTTAAAGTTTCCCATCTCACCTTATTACTGTACTGTTTGTATTCTTCCATAATATGAATCAACACCCAGTAATTATTAAGAATCTTGTGGAAATCAAGAGATGCATTACTTTGGTCTAGCCTTTCAAGTATGTTTTGAGCTTTCGCTTTTACCGGGATAATACTAGAGGAATTACCAATTTTTTCATCTTGTAACATATACAAAGTTTCTTCCTTGAGTGTTGAAAATTCCATTAATGATTCCTCAAGAGTATTACTTTCCTTCATTCTTTTTATCAGTAACTGAATTCTTTTAGAGATTCTATGAATGTAGAAAGTAATATCGTTTAGTTGTTGCTCAGTGATTCCATCAAATAAATCATATTTAATAACTGCACTCCATTTCTCTAGAGTCATTGCAGCAACTTCCACTTCTCTTTTGGCTAATCTAATTTTTATAACCTTACTCAATTGGTACCATTTCACCTTATCTTTGGCATGAACAAGCAAATAATGGGCACTATTAAAGAAGCCGTTTATCTTATTCATAAATGCTTTTTCGGGCCTAGTTGTATTGAGCATATACCCCAAAATCACGAGCCATAACAATGAAATAGTATTGAAAATATCTGTATTTATGATTCCATAAAAATCATACGATTGATTTTCATTTGTTATCCCCAATAGCATCACACCAAAAGCTGCAGTGACAAATGCAAAACCCCTTAGGTAATAATAGTTGATAAACATGTAGATAAATAAGAAGACACTTAATGTATAAAAGCTTCCCAACGCAGGCATAATAAAAGTATAAATTAGCGTCGTAAAAAAGCTCATGATCGCAAAATATTTGAGAAACTCTTTTGCTTTCAGTTGGGGTGTTAAAGCAATAAACATGGCATTGGCTCCAGATGACATATACCATTGCGAATGCCCTGGAGGGTCGAAAAATATCCAAATAAGAAAGCCTCCCATTACAGCAAAAGTTGCATAGAGGGCACCTACAAAATATTGCTTATCTAACAAGGTGAAATCATAAACCTTATGCTTTGCTACTTTTCTAAATCTGTTGGGAGAATCGTTGACAAGGTGATTGGTGACATACGTTAATTCTTCTAATTCATTCATTAGATCATACATCTCCTCTTGAATCAGTTTCAACCGAGTATATTGAAGTTTATTTGAATGATTTTCTTGATCTATTAGAATTGTCACCTTATTAAAAGTGAACGTAGTTGCTTCTTGTTTAAGCATTTGAACGACTTGAGACAATCTCTGATGAATTTCATCGTAGGCAGCTATAAATGGCTTTTTTTCTAAATATACATCCTCTTCATGGTTTAATTCTTCGACATTTATCAATAAACTAACCAAGCTGTTCGACACCTTATTGTACCTAAAAACAAAGTCTGCCCACAAGTCTTTTCTTTTATGATCATCCGTATTATTGTAGTCAGCTAACGACAGTAAATCAACCAACTCACTTTTACTTTTTTCCATTTTATGATTGAAAGTTGATGCATCAATCGTTTTATGTTGAAATTGGTATTTTATTAACTCAAATTGTTTTTGAAGATGATGTATTAGTTCTGCTGCTACTTGCTTTGGCTTTCTTTGTTCGTAATAAGGCCAAATCACAAATGAGATGATGGTATAGATACCTACGCCCAAAACGTTTTCTAGTGTTCTGTACAAAGCATGGTCAAAAGCATTTATTGGATCAGAAGCACCAGCAGTTGTGATGATCAGACAAGTGAATCCTAACACATTCCATAAATAACTATGCTTTGCATCTGCCATCATCATATACATAGTAATAAATACCCAAAGGCCTGCTAAAAACATAAATAAGAAACGACTTTGAGGAGCAAGTGCTAGAATGATTAAGCCGACAATACTTCCGATCACCGTACCAATTATTCTTAATGTTCCTTTTCGAAAAGACTGATCGATTCTGAAATTGGGCATTGCCACCATACAAATACCAAACCCTGCCCAAGCAGGATCAAACCAATTTAATTTTAAAGCGACAGCATAAGTAATCACAAAAGACAATGCTACTTTTACCGCCTCTTTCACTTGTCTGTTTTCCATTGTTTATTGTGTCAGAAGTTGATGAATAATTAAAGCATATCGCAAAAGTAAAAGGGGCGTTTTCAATTCATTGGTAAAAATTTAGGGGAGATTAGTAAAACTCACTATTAAGCTGCGAGTAGGATCTCTTTGAATGTTTTCAAGGAAATATTGACACATTCTTCTTTTAATAAATACATTAATAAAGGTTTTTGTAAATTATTTAATAGAGTAATTCACAATATCATTCCCTGAAAATTATCTAATGGAAGAAGTACATTTTAACGACAGAGGAGATAGTACCTACTATGAATATTTAAAAGAAAACCTAAAAGGGAAGCCTGTAGATAAATATACTTTATCCCTTAAAAGCGACCTTATCGATGGTACTCTTTTCGTCGTAGAAGAAAAAGGATTTAGAATTACATCAATCGATTATAAAGTCCTGAAAGACTTCTCCATCAACTTTACTTCCGATAAGCAATTTGATTATACTATTATCTTCTTTTGCGAAGATGTAACCTATTCGGGTCATGATGATAAGCCCATTCACTTTAGTGTTCCTACAGGGTTTTTAATTTTAGATAATACTCAAAACATCATTTTTGAAAGAAAAAAAGGAACTCACCAACAAAGAGTCACCTTATATTTTAATCGATCAGATGTATCTCCCTTTTTAAATGAGAAACTCAATACAATCAAAGACTTTGCTTTTCATAAAGGGGATGATCATACGGCTATATGGAAAAAGGTGTACTTTGATAAAGGGCCGAAAGACATTAACCCTAAACTGAGAAATAGGTGGCATATCATTAAGTTACATGAGCTTTGCCTTATCATTTCTAATATTCTCCTTTCATTTAATGGAGAAGAAGACTTGAAGAAAATCTACATGGACCATGAGTTTGAAGCGGTTTTTGAAATTAGAGATTACATACAGCATAACTTTCATGAAAAACCCATCATGTCAAAACTGACAAAAAAATATGGGATCAATTCGACAAAACTTAATGAGATTTTTAAGTATTGCTTCGGTCAGACCGTCTATAAATATTACAAACATGCAAGAATTTATAAAGTAAGAGACGAAATTATTACCACACATAAATCATTGACAGAAATTGCTTATGAATTTGGGTTTTCCGATATCAACCACTTATCAAAAAGTTTTATTGAGGAATTTGGAGAAAAGCCAAGCGAATTGAAAAACTCTTCCAAAAATGATTCACAAAAAGGCCTTGACAAATAAAGAAATAGCTAACTAAAATTGATTCATAAAATGTTATCGTTAAAAGATTTTAATTGTCTCTAATATCTAAGGAACTCTACTCCTCCTGATATATATTTAGATAAAATTTATAAACCTTTTCCTACAAACATACGCCTACTCGATCAATTACAAGATGCATAAAGTTAAGATTGGACTCATTGGTGCTGGATACAGAGGGATAATACATCTAGAAAATTGTTTGCAAAGAGATGATGTAAACATTAAGGCTGTAGTGGAACCCAACATAGAACATCACCAGAAAATTCATCAGTTATTTAAGAAATACAAGCAACCACTACCTACTATTTATAAAGACAGTAATGGTTATAAAGAAATGATGACTTCCATAACATTGGATGCTGTTATTATTTCTGTGCCTTGGGATTTCTTTTTCGAGATTACGGCCTTTGTTCTCCAATTCCCTGTTTATGTAGGTATTGAAGCCGCTAGTGCTACCTCCTTAGAACAACTTTATACATTAAAGGAAATTAAAGAGACACATGGTACGCAATGTATGTTACTTGAAAACACTTGTTTCCATAGAGATGTCATGGCGATTCAAAATATGATTGATCAAGGACTTTTTGGAGAGTTAGTACATTGCAGAGGGGGTTATGAACATGATTTACGTTCGATTAAGTTTGATGAAAACATGAATTATGGAGAAGGTGCGAAAGGTGAAGCAAGTTGGCGAACAAACCATTCAATCACTAGAAATGGCGATTTATATCCTACCCATGGTATTGGGCCCATTGCCTCATTCCTAAAGATTAATAGAGGAAATGAGTTTGTATCTATTGTCTCTCATGCGTCGAAGTCTGTGGGTCTAAAAAGTTATGTAGCCAAACATAAAGGTGAGCACCATCCTAATGCTAAAGATAAATATATACTAGGTGATGTCATTACATCTACACTTACGACCAAAAATGGTGAAACGGTGATCCTAACACACAACACTAATGTGCCTAGGCCATATTCTCTCGGTTTTAGAGTACAAGGAACGAAAGGCATTTGGATTCAGGAACATGGCAACCACCTCCATTTGGAAGATTATACAGATCGTGATGAATGGATGAATCAACCACATCAGATTTTCAATAAATATGATCATCCGGATTGGAAAAAATACCAATATGATGCTGCAAAAACTGCTAGACATCAAATGGACTATTTTGTCTTAAAGGAGTTTATTGAAGCAATTAAATCACATAGGACACCAAAATATGATATCTATGATATGCTAACTTGGCTGGCCATTTCACCGTTATCTGAGCAATCAATAAAAGAAGGAAATAGGACCATTAAGTTTCCAAACTTCAAAGAAAAAAGAACGGAGGAAGCGATTTATTAGTATAGTATCAACCGGAATTATACAAGGTTTAAGCTCATCAACTCTTTTATTGTACTGTTATAAACTTTCACAATCCGGTTATTTATAATTTTTTTTTACCAACGATTGTTCTTTTTTTACTAAACCAGACTTTCGACATCGCCGTTTATTTAACTGTAACACATTAAAGCAGACAAAAGAAATTACACATCATCAGTTTAAACAATTACATTAAAACAAAGCATTTTTAATACGAGCAGAAAAAGTCGACCTTTTGGATCGACTTTTTTTTATTGCATAAAAACAGCTCCAACCCAATGAAACTGTTCAATATATTACGATTCTATTCTTGTTCGATAATGTGAGGGGGACACTCCAAATTGTTTCTTAAACAGTCTGGTAAAATATAATGGGTCGTTGTAACCTACTTCATATGCTACATCACTTACTGGAATTTCGGAAACCTTCAGCAATTCTTGTGCTTTTACCAACCGTTCCTGCATAATGTACTTCGAAGGCGAGATCCCATATACTTTTTGGAACTCTCTTTTAAATGTGGAAAGGCTCATATCATTTAGTTTAGCAAGCTCCTCTAAAGTTAAATTAGAGAATTTATGCAATTCAATTACCTTTTTCAGTTTAACGACTCTTGGTGAATATAGATCATGGATAAGTTCAACAACTGAACTTACATTTCTAGTTTGTACCAACAGTAAAACCAATTCTTTGATTTTAAGTTCAATAAGATCTTGATTGACCAGAGAAGGGTTATCAAAATAAAACTCTAACGAATCTATAAACCTAGCGATTACGGCATCATCTACTATATGTTTTGTATTCGTGGGCTTATCTCTTTTCTCAATAAGTTTGGGTAGTTCGTGAATGTAGAGTTTCTTTAATACTTCTGGATATAAATGCACCGCGATTACTTCAACATTTCCAGAGTTTTGTTTACCTAAAAACTCAAGAAAGTAAGTATCACATTTTAACAAGACAGCTTCTTTTTTCTTGATGTCCATTTTTTCATTTGCAGAATGTAAAGTGATATCTGCATCTTTCATGTATAGAAAACACCCTTCATCCTGAAAAACCCGTTCTTTAGTAAACGGGACCTCAATTTGAATTTTTTCTATTAATGGCTTTCCATCATATTCAAAAACCTGTGTTGTAATTGCTTCCATTAGATTAAAGTTATGGAATAATATGAGTTATTGAAAAAATCCTTCTACATCAAATATTAATGCAGAAGGATTGATTGAAGAGATTAGACAGTAGCTTCTTTTTCCCATTTAAAGGATTGGAAGTTCTTATCTAATGGTGTTTGTGATACATGATTGGTATAATTACTAATTGTTTTTTGTGCTAAACCTAAAATCACATCCAATACATTTCTATGTGTGTACCCTGCAGCATAGAAGCTATTTAAATCTTCATCTGATACAAAACCACGTTTTCTGATCATCTGTAAAGTAAATGTTCTTAGCGCTTCAAGTTTTTCAGACTGTAAAGGAGTTTCGTTTCTTAACGCCTCAGTGATTGCACTATCTATGTTCATTGCATTTGCAATTGCAGTATGAGCAGGAACACAATAATGACATTCGTTTTCAACATTAATCGTTTGCCATACTACAGTAAGTTCCTCTGAATTAAACGATGAGTTTGTAAATAATTCATGTAGCTCATCATATGCTTTTGCCAACTGAGGAGATTCTACTAATGTCCCGATTAAGTTGGGTACAAAACCGAAAGCTTTTTGCTTTTCTTCCAAGATTGATTTTGCTTCTTGGTCTACAGTGTCGAAAGTGTGTACTTTAAAATTTCTCATGGTAATAGGTTGATTTAAATTTGAATAACTATTTCGTTTTGTTGTTGTAACAAATGTAGCAGAGTTCAATTCGTTTAAAATGGACTATTAGGTCAAGAATATGGACAAGTCAAAAAAACACCCCAAGACTATTAAAAAGGGTGATTCATAGTGTCAGTCTTTTTTACAACAACCTCAGCTTTTCATACAAAAGATTACTTTTTAAATCCCCCACCTTTGTATTGTTCGATAGGAACAACAAATCAAAATCTATTCAACCTTTAAAAAATTATTATTATGACTATTTCAGAATACGTACTAGTTAGATTAAATGAATTAAATGTAAACCACTTATTTGGTATCCCTGGCGATTATGACTTACCTTTTTTTGATGAGATGATTGATAAGAAGACAGGCGTTAAACATATTAATAGCAGAAACGAATTAAATGCAACGTATGCTGCTGATGGATATGCAAAATTAAATGGATTTGGTGCTGCTGCAGTTACATTTGGAGTTGGATCCTTAAGTACAACAAATGCCCTTGCAGGTGCTTATGCAGACAATACTCCTATAGTAGTTATATGTGGTGCTCCAAATAGAAATACTTCTAAAACATTAGGACGAAAGCAGCTCCACCATTTAATTGATCAGGACTTAGATACTTCACTTAAAGTGATGTCAAATTTTACTGTTGGTTCAATTCGCCTAGAAAATTCTGAAACGGCTGCAGAAGAAATTGATCAGCTTCTTTTAAAATCTTATTTCCAAAAGAAACCCGTTTACCTTGAAATCCCTTATGATTTACAAAAAGCGGAAGTTGCAGCTCCAGACAAACCATTAGACCTTAATAAAAATATATCGAACCCTCAAATGCTATCGGAAGCTGTAGAAGCTATCAAGAAAGAAATTGAGAAGGCTAAAAGCATATCTAGCTTGGTTGGGCCTGTGTTGGATCGTAATCAGCAGATTTTAAATGCAGATAAAATCATTAGACATCTTAATGCCTGTGTAGGTACCGTTTTTACTGGAAAAATCTCTCACTTTGAAGACCACCCAAATAGTGTGGGCTTATATCAGGGAAAAGTATCCGAAGAATATACTTATAAAATGATAGAAGGGGCTGACCTAGTAATTACCTTCGGAAACCCGTATACTGAATTTGATAGTGGTGTTTTTACTGATGATATCGGTACTAACCAAGCTTCTATTCATATCCAAAATGATCATGTTATCATTAATGATGAATTTTATATGGGTGTATATCTTAAAGACATTTTGCCAATTCTTGCCGAAGAAGTACAATCGTTAGCCCCAAAATCATTATCTATAGATCCTACTCAACGAAAATTTTCCTTCGAATTAAAAGATCAGTTTACACCAACAGACAATGCCATTACTATTGATCGTTTGTTTGTGCAATTTGCCAATTTCATGGAATCAGGAGATACCCTATATGGTGATACTGGCGGATATATTAATTTGTCACAAGCTGAATTCAAGAAAGACATTAGTATCATGGGTTGTGGTAACTGGGGTTCTTTAGGTGCCGGATTTGGCATGAGTGTAGGTGGATCTTTTGCCGCTTCAGAAAGAAAAACGGGTAAAGTAGTTTCTATTACAGGAGATGGAGCCTTCTTAATGTCGGCTCAAGATTTATCTACTCTTATTGAGCATAAACAGGATATCACACTTATAATTTTAGATAATAGTGGATATGGAGCAGAGCGTCAAATTTATCCAGGTAAAGAACGTAGTTACAATGATTTCTTACCATGGAACTATGAAAAACTTGCCCCTGCTTTGGGAGGTGTAGAAGGTGTAACTTGCCACAGTTATGTTGCCAATACCGAAAAAGATATCGATAAAATCTTCACTGAAGTTATTGAGAATAAAGGTGTCAATGTTGTGAGAATAATGATTGATCCTTGGGATAGTGCTTCTTTCAATGTGAGATTTAGTGAAGCATTAAGACATTAAAATACATGAGATAATTTGATTAAAATTGATGATCGAAAAGGACACTCTAAATGGAGTGTCCCTTTTTTATATCTATCACAAATTAATTTCTCTGTAATACTATTTCCCCTGGCTGCCAAGTTTTATTGAACCATGGGTTTAATGGCCCATATAAACGAAGGATTGTAAACCAGCCTTTACCCGGTACTGTCTGTATCCAATTGGATTCATGGCCTTTTGGAGAGTTAGGCCCAAAATACAAAGTATAAGATCCATCTGTATTTTTTTGTAATGGATTCCTTTGGCTATTTATACTTGGAAATCTCTGACCTGTTTGTAATTCCGATCTTGTCTGTGGATCATATACACATACCGACCAGAAGTTTTTGGCAGGTACATCTTTTGGAAGATGTAAAGTATAGTTTTTACCTCCATCAAAATAATGATCATCACTATCCTTGCTTGCAATAGCATATTGTGATCCTATACCTTCCAATTTCCATGTCATAGCAGGAGTGTTTACTGTCGCCATGTAAAAGAATCGAGATCGGGCATCAAGGTTTCTTCCTCCCTTGCCTTCATCTTTCAACCATTGATAATTTCCACCAATAAAACCCGACTCCCAATTAGATTCAGTATATATTTTAGCTTCCTTATCTCTTGGATTAAAAGCTAATGCTCTTGCTGTCCCATTGGCTACTTTTACAGCATCTGTCAAAATTGCCTTTTTATGAGCATCCGGTTGGAACAGTTTCCCTTTTTCAATTCCAATACTTGAGAAAATACCTCTTAATTCAGGGTCAATAAGCGATATTGGTTCTCTTTGAATCACAGCATTTAATTCTTCATAGAAATGAAAATCATTTGCATGAATGGTATTAAACGTTTTAGAAGACATATCGATAAACTCCATTTTGGGAGCTGTTTCTTTCTTTTTATATGGATAAACTTTTAATCCGTTTCTAAATAGTTGGGATGAATAATTTGGTTTTTGATCAACAAGAAAACCTCTAAGGATTACCCAGTTTATATAACTTTTAGAGGTTGCGACATAATATCCATGGTCAGGAACATTCCCTTTATAATCTGGAGGAAGAATTAGATATTTTCCTCCTTTCCCTCTATCGGGACCTGGTAATCCCATATCAATGACATATCTAAAGAAAGCATCGTTTACTGTGGCAGGACCACAACCTTTTGGCACTTCAATCACCATGGGTCCATCTTGCTTTAAATCTAAAAATACGGAAGCATAAACAGTACTTGTATTTCCTGTTAAGAAGAAAGCATTTGATCCCATTAATTGATCAAAAATGCCGACTTTATTATAATTATCAGCACCCATACTCACTACTCCTCTTCTAAATGACTCCAATGAAGCAGCAGGTATTCCATTTAAAAAGGTTTCAATTCCCCTTAAATGATCCAGGTTATCATATAGTTTTTGAGTGGTTTCCTCTGTGGGCATTCCATCAAAATAGTTTAGTTCACCAATACTTGTAGTGACTTTATTGGGGGTTAATATATCATGTGGAACTGAAGTATTATACTTAGCAGCAATATCTTCAAACTCCTTTTCCCTTTTAACTGAAGTTTCCTTTTTTGTATCACAACCTATGAATAATTGGGATGCGATTAATGATGAGATAATAATAAATTTACGTTGCATAACTTTGTATTTGATTTGATTTATTCAACGGTAGTTATGCATCGTTTTTTTATATATTCATCTGAAAAAATAACATATTTCTATGAATGATCTTTTTATCAATACTACTCTATCTTTGCTTTTTTTGATACTCTTTTGGGGTAAGACCAAATGTTTTTTTGAAAGCCATAGTAAAATGACTGCTGCTTGAAAACTCTAAATCCATAGCTATCATAGCGTTGGTTTTATCTCCTTTCAATAAAAGTCTCTGGGCCTCCTCAAGCTTTATTTTTAATATATATTGATAGATAGACACCCCAAATGTTTTAGTGAAATTATAGCTTAGGTGACTTTTGCTTATTCCGCACTCCTTAGATAGTAGATCGATATTTACGCCTATTCCATTTTTAGTATCGATCATCTGTCTTGCCTGAAAAACACCTTTAATATTTAAAGTAAGATCGCCTTCCTTTTTCACTTCAGCTTTCTTACTGATTTGTTCCAATAATAAGTGGAATAAGTAAGAACCGCAGGAGTAGATCAATTCTTTATAAAAAGGCGATTGTTGGATTTCTAATATACGATAATACGTTCCTTTCATTACCTGATTCATTTCTTCAAAAACAAGAAATGATGTAGACTCCGGAAATATCTCTTTCAGTGATGGTACTCTATCTACTAATTGCTGGAAATAGGATTTCTGTACTCTAAAATTCAATAAGCGAATACTTTTATTGACGGGAAGCTTCCATTGAATTTCTCGCTTATCATTAGTCATCAAAGCTCCCTCTTTCAAGCAGATTTCTTCATCGGACTCAAAGAGAATTGATGATGTATCTGCAAACATAATAGTGATAAATTGCTCATCATCAGCAAAGGTTAAAGTACTGTTCGCTACCTCTTTTTTTAAAGACATATATGTTCTAAAAAGCTGCAATCGCTCAGTAAGTAAAAAGCCTTCAACTTTCCCCTCACCAATTTCATTGTCGAAAATGAAGGTATTATCTATTACTCTTCCATTAAAATTTGTATTCCACTGTTCTAGAATATCCTGTATCATTGTACTATGATTAGCTTACGGTTACTTCACTTTTTAGAAGTTTGTTCGTCAAATAGAAATAAGCAACAGTGAGAAATAGAGCTCTTAGAAAAACACTAATACCTATTGCATACCAAACTCCATCTACACCCATTCCCATATTGTTGGCTAAGAAAAATGCCAATGGGACTCGAATTACGGTCATAGAAGTATTGATCACTGCCGGGTACTTTGTTCGACCCAACCCATTGATAATCCCTGTAGTTACCATCTCTACACACATAGATACCTGAGCTACACCAAGTACTTCTAGATAATCTGCTCCTATTAATATAGTATTTCTTTCACTCACAAAGACTCCCATTAACTCTTCATCAAAATGATAAAAAAGAAGGCCTGTAACGACACCTAAAAGTAATGAAATTATCATGGCATAGAAGTACCCTTTTTTAATACGATCAAATTTCTTTGCCCCATAATTTTGTCCTGTAAATGACAACATTGCTGAGGATAAACCAGAAATACACATAAATGTGATGGCTTCTAGCTGGTTTCCTATTTTTTGAGCTGCGATAGCATCACTTCCCCAATCTGAAATAATTTTTGTGATGGCGATTCCTACAACTGTAAAGATGATTCTTTCCAATGAAGTGGGTAACCCTACTTTGATCAATTCATTAATACGAATAAACCGGAAACCCCACTGGGTTAATCCTCCGAAAAAAGTTCTAAAGGATTTTCTAAGAAACAGTGCAAAAGCAATAAACTGAGCAATACCTGTGGCCCAAGCAGCCCCTGCGACTCCCCAACCAAAAGTGAAGATAAATATTGGGTCCAATACCAAATTGATCACTACGCCAATAGAAAAGTAGAGAAAAGGCTTTTTGGCATCCCCTCTTGAATTACTGATTTGAGTCAATAATAACGTCCCTAAAGAAAAGATGAGAAAGATCGACATCCAGCTCAAATAAACATACGCACTATCAATGACTACCTGTTTTTTGAAATTGAAGAAGCCAATGATTTCATCAAAATAAACTTGGAGAATTATACCCATTAAGATAATGATCAGCATTAATGCCTTAACAGAATCTCTACTATATTCTTTAGCTTTTTTGTTTTTATTTTCTCCAATAGCTTGAGAAACAAGAACCCCAGAACTTACTAAAAAGATCGATGCAAAAGCCCACACTAATTGTAGGAAGATTGTACTTGTACCTACTCCTGCAACGGCATCACTACCCAACTTTCCTATCCAAACGATGTCCACAACATTTGTAGCCGTTTGCATAAACATGGCACCAATAATAGGAACTGAAAGTGCAAGAATTCGCTTTAATACAGGACCATCCGTAAGGTCTTTACTATTTGTTTTACTTTTCAAGTGATTGGGTTTAATCTGTTGATCGAAATGAGCTTTTAACTATGTTCAGTTTGCAACATATTAAATATAACTATATGTCATTGATAAAAATAATTAATCTGGAGTTTAATACAGGGTATTATTGATATACTAAACTTTTGAATTGGAAGGATACAACATCATAAAGATCTGACTAGTAACTTTTTGTAAGATCATGAAATATTTTTTTGTAAAAAAAATGTGTGAGATTAGGTACAAACTTATTTCCGCTCTCTTATATGAATAGAAAGCGTATTTTTTTACATACTCATAAATTAATGAAACTCTCAAATCTAACACTACTCATAATCTTAGGAGGTTTAACATTTACTGCTTGTGACGAAACAACTAGTAATGATGATGAAGCTTGTACTGAAACTACTTGGTATCAAGATAGTGATAACGATGGCCTAGGTGATCCCGATGCTTCTACTGAAGCTTGTGAACAACCTGAAGGTTATGTAGCCAATAGTAATGATACCGATGATACTGGTGGTAGTTCTACATCAGAATGTGATACCCCTGGTGAAGTAGACCAGTCAACAGATACAGAGATTGAAGCTATGCGACAAGCAATGCTAACGTTTAGAAATTCTCTTTCGTCTTCATTATTATCTGAAGCATCAACTTGTTTAGACGACGAAAGATTGTACGTTTGGCACAACACTCCTAACTCTAATGGTAGTCAACGAGACGGTATTATTTATGGAGATCTTTCTGACGAACAAATGGGGTACTTCCAAGATTTATTACAATTGTTTTTAAGTGATGGTGGTTACCAGAAAGTAGATGAAATCACAATGCTTGCAGAAGGTTTACTAAGTACTGAAAATGGTGACGTTTGGAGTCCTGATTTCTATTCTATCGATATGTTTGGTGATCCAGAAAATAGTGGCTCTTGGGGTTTCCAATTGGACGGGCATCATCTTGCAATCAACTTTTTAGTTCATGGTGATCAGGTTTCTATGGTACCCGCTTTCTTGGGAGGTGAACCTGCTGTCTCTTCTTATAACGGAACAGAGTTTGACATCTTTAAAGACGAGAGAGACTTGGCCTTAACTTTATATAATGGGCTTACTGATAATGAGGCTGGTTCAGCGGTTTCTTCGAGTAGCCATGCTATGGAAGTAGGTCCTGCTGACACTCCAGGTGATGTTGACCCATATAGAGGTGATTACGATTACTCTGGTTTTGCAGGTACGGGTATTAAATACTCGGATATGTCTGCTGATACTCAAGCCAACCTTATCTTGGTAATGCAAGAATATGTTTACAACATGGAAACTACTTTTGCAGACGCTTGGTGGACAGACATTATGGCCAACATTGATGATACTTATTTTGTATGGATTGATGAAGTAGATGCACCTTCTACAACCTCTCCATTCTATTATAGAATTTACAACCCATATTTATGGGTAGAATATAATGCAGAAAACGCTCTTGGTGGTGGTGGTGCAGATTACAACCATGTTCATACAATTACAAGAATACCTAACAACCCATCTACAACAGATGGTGGAGATTATGGTGTTTTTGCTCAGATTATTAATGAAGGTGGTGTAAAGACTTTATATGAGCACTACGCTATCGCTGATCACCACAAAGCAAGTGAGATGTTGTTTGATTACACTGTACAGTTATCACAAGGTCAAGCTATTGAGCATTCTCACTACCACGGAAGACACACACATACACACTAGGGTTCCAATAATATTTTTTTGCTTACTGTCTTAACATTCATCCACTTTATTCTTAACTCGATAACTCAAGATTTCTTGAGCTATCGAGTTTATTATTTTATCCAAAACACATGTATTTCATTTCAAGGTATTCGTCAATTCCATATTTAGAACCTTCCTTACCAAATCCGCTTTCTTTAATCCCACCAAAAGGTGCTACGGTTGTTGAGATCATTCCTGTATTAATACCTACCATACCATATTCCAAAGCTTCTGCTACTCGCCAAACCAACTGATAATCTTTACCATAAAAATAAGCGGCTAAACCATAAGGAGTATCATTGGCCATATCGATGACTTCTTCTTCAGTAGAGAATTCAAAAATTGGAATTACCGGACCAAATATCTCTTCTGTATAAACATCCATCTCCTTGGTTAGATTAGAAAGAATCGTTGGCAAATAAATCTGATTATTCTCATCTGATCGCTTGCCACCTAGATCAATTTCACCACCTTTCTTTACTGCATCATCGACTACTCCTTCCACAAACTGTACGGCAGATTCATCGATTAGTGGCCCAATTTGAACACCATCTTCCATCCCATTTCCTAGCTTAAGATTGGCAACAGCTTTCTTTAATTTTGAAGTAAAAGTTTGATATACATCTTGATGTACAAAAAAGCGGTTTGAGCAAACACAAGTTTGTCCTGCATTACGGTATTTCGACGCAATTGCTCCTTCAACAGCTTGATCAATATCTGCATCTGCAAATACAATAAAAGGTGCATTTCCCCCCAACTCCATAGAGACTTTTTTAACAGTGTCTGCACATGCTTTTATTAATTGTTTCCCTACTACTGTTGACCCTGTAAAAGATAATTTTCTAACAATAGAATTAGACGTTAACTCATCTCCAATTTCACTTGTTCTACTGGATGTAATGACATTAAAGACCCCTTTTGGAATCCCTGCCCTTTCTGCTAAAACACCTAATGCTAAAGCGGATAAAGGAGTATATTTTGCAGGTTTAACAATAATGGAGCATCCCGCTGCCAATGCTGGAGCGACCTTTCTAGTAATCATAGCATTAGGGAAATTCCATGGCGTAATCGCCGCAACTACCCCGACAGGTTGCTTAATTGTCACAATTCTTTTATCTGCCTGGTGACCAGGGATTACATCTCCATATGTTCGTTTTGCTTCTTCGGCAAACCACTCCACAAAAGAGGCTCCATAAACTATTTCTCCAATAGCTTCTTGTAATGGTTTCCCTTGTTCCAGCGTTAATATTTTTCCTAAATCTTCCTTGTTTTCTATCATAAGATCAAACCATTTTCTTAAACGGATTGACCTTTCCCCGGCAGTTGTTTTTTTCCACTCTTTCTGGGCAATCTCTGCCGCTAAAATGGCTTTACGAGTATCGTTTACATTAAAATCAGAGACAGACTGAATCACAGACTGATCGAATGGATTTTTTACTTCAAAGGTTTTATTCTCTTCACCATCAACCCAGCTGCCGTTGACATAACATTGGCTTTGTAATAGTGTAGTATCTTTTAATATCATGGTGCTATTTTATCTATTGTAAGAGTGATCAACGAAGTTAATAACCAGTACATCAATTGAAAATAATTTTTATCAGAACTAGTCACTTTTTGTCATAAACATTATGGGGTTTTACTTGTTCTTTATTTGTTATGCTATTAGAAACTACTTACGGGAAACCGAAAAATTATCAAAAAGGAAAATCATTAGTTGGAAGGCCATTTTCGATATTTAAAATTTTTAAAATGAGAGGAAGTTCTTCACCCAGGTTTTTCATAGAAAGTACCAACCTTGCTGTTGACTATCATAAGGAGTTACAATCTGATCTAGATGCTGCTATGATTGAAATCAGACGCAATGGGATTATCGTTCATATCAATGTCAAGTTACAGATTTTTGAATGGATGATTCCGTATTACCAATTGGTGCTATATAAAACCAATGAATATTTTAGTATTCATGCACATGGTCGATTTTTACAATTTACACTGGATAAATCGCACAGTGAACATTTAAAATTTATAAATAAACTGGTCTTTGAGAAAGAATCACATATGAGCCAATATCATTTTATTGATGGGCGGTAATGTAAATTGTTATATTCTGTGTTAGAAGCTTAAATGTTAGAAAAATTCAATTGTTGGATTCAGGAAATTTCCAACTAGAAAAAGTGCTTAAGAACAGTATTCATATCATTTCAGACATAATACTTTTAAAAAGATAATGTGATTTATTTATCTGACAGTGTCGTCGATTTTATAATGTAGCTTTTATATGAAATTAAATTTAACCTTTCCATTGTTTAAACTGGGTAAAACTTTATAAAAGACCACTATTACTTAAATAACTTAACATAAAAGTAGCTTTATGTATTAATAATTTATCCTTAGATAAAAGTTAATATGTAAAGCTTTTTTAGTTTGAATTCTTCAACTATATTCAACCCGTTATCTATTTTTTATGGATTTACCCGTATTTCCAAAAATGCTACTACAACATCCTGTCTTCGAATATGATATGTATCGTTTGGAGACTTATAAACAGAGAAAAAGAAATATTGCGATTAACAATTACAAAGGGTATTTATCATTGATGTTTGAAGAAGTGGACTACTTCAATTACTTATACCTTAAGACTAACAATATTTCTATAAAAAAATTAGGCCTTCCCTACTATGAAAAAGGGATTGATCGAATTAAAATTATACAATCTAAAGAATCATACTATCATCATGATTTCTTAGATCTTTCATATCAAGATCGGACCATTGTAGCATGCTATAAGGACCTTTCTACTTACATCCCTTCATCTAATATCACAACCATTAAACCGGTCAGTAATGACGAAGACCTTCTCCATTTTACGAAGTTATATCTTACTGTTTTTGGATCTTCTAATAAAGATTATGATGAGGTAGCAGAAAACTTCAAATTACTATTACAGTCTAAGCAATCTGATCTGTTCTTTATACAAGAAAATGGTAATACAATAGGGGTTTGCTCTAATTTCTATAATGAAGAGTACATGTTCTTAGCCTCATGTGGGGTATTACCAGAATACCAAAACAGAGGTTTTCAAAAAAAAGCAATTAAAGAGCGTTTGTCCATCGGAAAGCAAAAAGGATATAAAAGTTGTTATGTTTGGGCATACGACAATACTATTAGTTTAAGCAACCTATTAAAATCTGGACTTTCTATTCACAAGACATATCATGAAGGATTATCAAAACCTTTGGGTGACCTTATTAAGCAACAAGAAATATTACAAGCATAAGCCTCTACTTACTTATAAAAACCAATCCTATTCCTTCGATTTATTTTTAGAAAAAGTAAGACTTTTATGTAATATCCTTCTAAAACAGCAAGAGAAAATCATAGCAATTCAAGTCTCTGATCCTATTCATAGTCTATTCTTAATAGTTGCTTCTTTAGTGGCTAAGAAAACTTATTGGATGGTAAATGAAGAGGTTATACAATCAGTAAACCTTAATATTTTAAAAGATGTGCTTATTGTTGATGATCAATTGTATGAGCATTTTATTGATTCTAACGATGATGCAGAATTACCTTTATCAGTTAAAGCAAACATCTCAGGTTTTCATCCTTTCTGTTGGGTAAATAGTTCTGGATCGACCGCAAATCATAAAATAACCGAATACCTTTATCAGGGTTTATTAGAAGATACACTTAGACAAATCAGAAACAATAACATTACTAACAACGATCGAATTGATATTGTCTCTTCCCTAAATTTCAGTGCCTCTTTATCTTCTATATTCCCAGTTTTATATAGTGGCGCTTCTCTTCACCTGTGTGATTCTACTTTAGACATCATTGACTTTTGGAGACAAGAGAAAATCACCATGACTACATTAACTCCTTCATTATTCAGAACCTTATTAAAAAGAAGGGTTTCTATTGATTTACCACATTTAAGATTTATCTGCTTAGGAGGAGAAGAAGTTTTTACGAGTGATATTCTATTATTTAAAAAGCATTTTCATAAGAATCAGGTTTTACAATTAGCCTTAGCCAGTTCAGAAACAAGAATGATTGGGGAGTTAAAGGTGAAGGCTGATACTAATGATGAATATAAAGAAATAAAATATCAACCTATTGAAGGTAAAAAGTGGATTATTTTAGATCAAAATGATGAGGTAGAGGTAGAAGCAGATGAGAAAGAAGGACGAATTGCTATACAAAGTCATGCAATTGGTCATCGATATATCAACTCCTATGATAGCTTTAAACAAGTGGATGAGAATACCACATTGTTCATATCGAATGATATGGGTAAAATTGATCAGAATGGTCAGCTCCATTTTAAAGGGCGTTCTGATAATAGAATAAAAATTAAGGGTACTTTTATTAATTTATCTGAAATAGAAGCCAATTTAAGTCTTATTGAATCCATTAATGATATAGCAGCTATTGCTGATAGCACCTATGAAAATCTATACGTTTTCGTAACTACTTCTTCTAATGGTAAAGACGAAATAAAAAGAATCATTCAAGCAAGCTTCCCTAAACTAACTTATCAACTTATTATTCTTGATAAATTCCCTAAAACTAATTCAGATAAAGTTGATCGAAAGAATTTACTTAAAAGGGTTTCCTCTGTTGAGAAAGTAAAAGATCCTTATCAAAATGCCTGGAGGAAGCAATTCCCTCTGATTGATAATTTTGAAGGAAAACACTTTTTTAATGACTTAGGTGGCGATTCACTTACTTCATTATCATTAATAACAGAATTAGAAGTAGTCATTGGAAAAGAACTTTCTCCACAACTTATCTATCTATATCCAACATTCGAAAAACTAAAAGATGCATTATATGATTCAAATACTTTTAATCTAATACAAGTAACAGAATACAGTTCATTTAAAGAAAATATATTATTTATTCCATCTATTCATGGAAGCCATGAGCAATATCGATTCATTCAAGAATCTCTTAAGGAAAAATATAACATTTATCTTCTGCAGTATCCTTTAAAAGAAAATCCTAGTGATAAACAATTTTACAGTTTTTCGATGTTAATACAGCAATGTGTATCTTTTCTTGATCAGTCAAATATTTCATTTAAAGCATTCATCGGGTACTCTTTATCTGGGTACATAACATACGAAATAGCTCATCTGATTCAGCAACAACCTTCGGTGTTTATCATTGATACTCCAATTTATGAAAAGCAATCATTATTAATGAAGGTTATGAATGACTCATTAAAAACACTGAAAATAATAAAGAAAAACTTTTTTAATTCCTCTGAGCTTGTCATCAGTTACAAGCGCTTAAAAAGAAGAATTAAACAACAATATTTCCATACATCTTCCAATGATGTGTCTATTCAAACAATTCATGATTACTTCTTCTCATTTTATGCTGAATTACTTCATTCAAAAATTAAGGTTAGCACAACAACGTTTCCATTAGGTGTTTTTATAGCTAACGACCAATCATTCTTTAGTAATGATATTAAAGCTACTTATCAATGGGAAAAGTACAGTCAGAATTTACTATTTAAGAAGACTCTTACTGGGAATCATGGATCCATATTAAATAAAGAAAATTCTCTAAGCATAGCTGCAACTATAATTAACGAGTTAAAAGAAGTTACAGACTATAATAATAGGATATTAGAAACAGCATTAACTAAAGAATTGATCATTGATATTGAATAATAAGATGAATTGGTATGATTTTCTTTAACAAAAAAGAAAACTAATTACTATGGACATCTCAACAATCGGATTTATTCTTTCGGGCATCAGTGGAACGGCTTGGACTTTAGTCTATATACAACTCATTCGCTTAGGGTTTCAACAGAAAACATATGGCATGCCTTTTATTGCATTAGCTTTAAACCTTGCTTGGGAGGCATTATATGCTGGAATTGGTTTAATGGAAGCTCCTACAAATATTCAGACGATTGTTAATGTTGTATGGTTAGGGTTTGATATTGCCATTGTTGCCACCTATTTTAAATATGGGAAGGAAGATTTTAAGAAGTTAGCCAATAAAAAATACTTTATACCTTGGTCTATTATTGTACTACTGATGGCCTTTACATTACAGGTTGCTTTTTATCAAGAATTTGGAAAAAGTGACGCCAAATATGTTGACGATATGCTTTGGTTTATCAACCCTTCATTAGGTTGCTGGTATTCTGCTTTTACTCAAAACCTTATTATGTCTATTGCTTTTATTAGTTTATTGGTACAACGAAAGTCATTAAAGGGACAGCATTTATCAATAGCTATAGCAAAATGTATCGGAACATTAACGCCTAGTATTTTATACGGGGTTATTTTGGAAAGTAATTTAGTAACCTGCCTTGGGGTATTTATATTGATCTTTGATATTATTTATATCTGGATGATTATAGATTTTCAACAACAGAATAAGATAACTCATAGTGAGTTTTATAGGGATGCAACGCTTAGTGAGTAATATTGTAAATCACTTTTTTGATATTTAATTCAAATTCCAAAACATCATCTTTACAATAAGAATAGAACTTCACTACAACATAACCAATAACACAAGTAGCCACTCCAAGTTCTAAATAAGAGATCAATTCTATAGCATGTGCTATTGTTGTCTCACCAGCAGTAAATAATACTTTTGCATACTTCTGAAGTGCCACTGTACCTATTGCTAACGGGAAAGTAAAAGCAGCAAATCCAGGGTTAAACTTTCTTTTTAATAGGTGGAAAAAGGCAATATATAAGACAGATGTCATTAAGATCGACAATGTAAGTAGTACATGGCATATAAACTCATTGGGGTTTTGTGTGATGGTTAAGTACCCTGCAAAACACAAACTTGCTGGTGCTGCCATGATTCCAAATGTTTCTACAGTATCGAATTTATAGAATGCTAACCTGTAAATCATAAAGGCCAGCATTACAAAATATAATGGGGTAGCTATCCACCAAATCATTGTAGCTAGAGTTGGAAACCCCATATAAGTAGCGTTTACACAAGCTACAACAATACCAATTGGAGGAACAAACCAGCTAGGCATCATGTGCTCAAAAGAAAAATTCTTCATTCTATGGTAAACAAAAGTCACTAGACAAATCAAATGTATACCGATGGCTAATAACCATAAACCTTTGCCCAAAATTGGATTCACCTTCACCAATATCCCGGCGAATACCATCATTGCCATCGCCATAGTAGGAACATAACTTCCCAAAACATGATGTTTTAGTTCCTCTTTGAATACATCAAAATGTAATACGTTTCTTAAAATTAGAGATAAGAAATAGAATAATGCGATAGCTAATGTGATATAAGATACCCATCCAATATGAGCATTTCCCCAAGCTGCACCTAATGTGGCAGTACCTAATGCAACACCAGTAAGTCCGACAGGTAAATTTCTTATTTTATCTTTCATAATATTACTTTTAATTATTTGATAACAGATTGATACTTATTAAAACGCATTTATTCAATCACTGTTACCTAATAAAAAGAATAATAAATAACTTATAGTTATAATTAAAAGATTTAGGATTCTTACAAAAAATCAGTAAGTAATTGATTTAAAAACTTTTATTATCTTGGGAATCATTTCAAAAACAAACTATTATCTCTAAATGAATACTATAAGTTATCCTAACATTAAACAGTCTTTTGGGATCTTCGGAATTTATCTTCTCTCTTTACTCATCAGTGTACCTCTCTATTTCATCTTCGAAGCTTTCAACGTCAACCAAAATGTAATGATCTTATTTAGCTATTTGGTCAGTTCATCATTTACATTCTTAATCATTCACTACCTAAGATTTAAACAAAATGAAGTCTTTAAATATCAATTTAGAAAGACGCCATTTATGGTGTATGCTTTAAGTCTATGTGCTATGTTCTGTTTCCAATTATCTATCATCACACCTATTTCTTCATTAATACCACTAACCAATGATTATCTTGATACAGTGAAATCAATGATTGACGACCGGTATTTTCTCACTTTATTTTCGATAGTGATTATTGCACCGGTAATGGAAGAATTTATTTTTAGAGGTATCATGCTCGATGGGTTGCTAAAAAATTACACCCCTTGGAAAGCTATTTTTCTCTCTTCATTTCTATTTGGATTGATCCATATGAACCTTATTCAAGCAGTTCATGCTGGTTTGGGTGGTGTATTGTTTGGCTGGATCTACTATAAAACCAAAAATTTATTACTTCCGATACTATTACATAGTATCAATAATTTCTTTGCATTTAAAGAGTTAACCTCTATTCCTGATGATTTTGATATAGAACAACCTTTTTATGACGTAATGGGAGGGATAGAAAATTACCTTCTAATGGCAGCTGTGGCATTAATTATTTTAGGTCTAAGCATTTATCAAATTAATACTCTTTTAGGAGAGGATGTTAAAAAAGGTGATGAAAATGAACCCATTAATGTGATAAAATCACAGTAGATACTAAAATGGAAAATCAACATTGTACAAAACCTTTGATTTTAAACATTGTACACCTTGTTGATTTTCCAATATTTTTAAACGATTGTAATAATATTTAATAGTCGTTAATACACTTTTCTAACAAAATTTCACTTCCTACATTTGTTATATGAAAATGAAACAAAGCTAAAACAAGTACGATTTCAATACTAAATTACAAACAATCTATTCCATAAATAATAAATGAAAACATCTACCTATATAACGATTTGTGTAAATGATCTTTTATTTCCAATTGATCATATTTCCAAAATAAAATTCAAAACTGATTTGCAATAATTCAGCAATCGGTTTCGGTATATTCTATTGTTTATTTTTCAAAATTATACGAAAAGTAAGCCTAGATGCATACACTCTTTAATTTCTAAAATGAATGAATTACTGTCTTTAACCTTAATCAGTGATACATATACGGATATATAACATTGTAACCACTGCGAATATTCAGAATTAATTTAAGTGAAATAAGATTAATATAATGTTTTGATTACAACTAAAAGACATCTCTTTTAGGGGTGTCTTTTGTAAGCATTGCATAACTAATCTATCATATTTTCATTGAAAAAAATTGAATATAAAAGTTTGTATATATTCGTTAGCATTAAATTAAATTCTTATCTACATATATTTTAGCATAGAAATATGTTTCGCTGATCTATGCTATAAATCCAATAAATCAAGCGTTAACAAACAACAAACAACCGATGAAAGTAAGTAACTTTTTACGATTTATTCTTTCTGCATTCTTCTGTACGATGCTGTTAGGATTTGCCCCTGTTTTTGGACAAACAAGGGTCATTACAGGTACAGTTCATGATGAAATGAACGAAGCTTTACCAGGTGTAAACATTCTTATTAAAGGAACATCCAGTGGTAGTATTACTGATTTTGATGGTAAATTCAGTATCGAAGTAGGTAACGGTCAAAATGAGTTGGTCGTATCGTACATCGGATATATCACTAAAACCATCGCTATTGGCACTCAATCGAATGTTTCCATTAAAATGGAATTAGATGCTGAGCAACTTGATGAAGTTGTCGTAACCGCCTTAGGCATTGAGCGTTCGGAAAGATCTTTAGGATATGCAGTAAGTGCTGTAACTGCTGAAGATATGGGAGATGCTGGTGTTGCTTCTGGTAACATGATGAACTCATTATCAGGTAAAATTGCAGGTGTGCAAATTGCTCCAGTAAGTGGTGCAGGTTCATCTTCAAGAGTAGTTATTAGAGGTACTGCCAACCTAAATGGTAACAACCAACCATTATACATTGTTGATGGTGTGCCAATTGCAAATAACACTTTCAAAGATGCAGGTGACTCTCCTGACACTGGTGATGTGAACACAGGTGACGGTCTATCTTCGATCAACCCTGATGACATTGAATCGATTTCAGTATTAAAAGGTGGTTCAGCAACAGCACTTTATGGTTCTAGAGCAATTAATGGTGTTATCTTAATTACTACCAAATCTGGTAAAGGTAAAGGAGCTAAAAGTGGTGTTGATTTCAACACTGGTGTTACTCTAGATGTTGTAGGGATTACTCCAAAAGATCAAACTACTTACGGACAAGGTGTTGACCACGCACTAGCTGGTAACCCTAAAGCAACGAATGGAATGTGGGGTCCAAAAATCACTGGTCAAAGAACAGATGCTTACTACGATGGTAAAGAAAGAACTTTACAAGCATACGATAACTACAATAACTTCTTTAAGACAGGTATTACTTCTAATACAAGTGTGAGTGCTTACACTTCAAATGAAAACTCAAGTTTACGTTTCTCTTATTCAAATATGGATAACCAAGGAATGGTAGACAACTCAACTTATAAACGTAATACATTTAATATTAGAGGTACAACTTCTATTAGTAAAAGATTACATATCGACGGACGTTTGACTTATGTGAATCAAAAGGCACACAACCGTATGGAAATGGGTAATTCTGTAAATAACTACATGGGTATGTTATTAGGAATTCCTACAACAGTGGATCAAAACTGGTTAAAAGATTATACTTACCCAGAAGGTCACCCAAGAGCAGGTCAGCCTCACGGTTACAATGACAAAGAAACGAACCCTTACTGGAACATGAACAGAGTGGTTAACGAAGATGTTCTTAACCGTGTAATTGGTATGGCTTCAGTGACTTATGATATCACTGATGATTTAAAAATCTTAGGTAGAGCTGGTACTGACTACAATGCAATGCGTCAGGATGTTCTTCAACCATTATACACTCCTTGGTTCGAACAAGGTAGAGCTTACCAAAGAACAAATCTTGATTTCGAATCAAATGCTGACTTCCTATTAAGCTACCATAAACAAGTGGGTAACTTTGATATCAGTGCCAATGCAGGTGGTGCGTATATGCATCAATTACGTCAGATGACTGACGTTGGATCTTCAAGATTCTCTTCAGAAGACTTCCAAAACCCAGCTGCAGGTTCGGATATGTTCCAAAACTTCTCTACTTACGACAAATCAATTGCTTCTTTATATGCAACAGCTTCAGTAGGTTATAAAGGGTTTTTATTCTTAGATGCATCTATCCGTAATGACTGGTCTTCAACATTACCAGAAGACAATAATTCTTACTTCTATCCATCAGTTAGTGGTACTTGGGTATTCTCTGATATGGATTGGGATACTCCAGACTGGTTATCATTTGGTAAGTTAAGAGCATCATGGGCACAAGTAGGTTCTGATACTGACCCGTATTCTTTGGCTTTACAATATGAGTTAGACAACTGGGACCATAACGGAATGAACATTGGTGGTATCAGAGGTAATAGAATTCCAAACAAAGCGTTACTTCCTTCTATCCAGACATCTTATGAATTCGGTATCGACATTCGTTTCTTAAACGACAGATTTGGTTTAGATGTAGCTCGTTATTCTGCTATCGCAAACAATCAAATTCTTCCAGTAGATATTTCTAGAACTTCTGGTTATGAGAGTGCGATTATCAATGCGGGTGAGATTCTTAACGAAGGTTGGGAAATGAGCTTAAACTACCAACCAATTATGAACAAAGCATTTAATTGGTCTATCGACTTCAATGCAGCCTACAATTACAATGAAGTAATTTCATTAACAGAAGGTGTTGATTATTACAGCATCGGTGGAGTTGGTGGAGTAAATATCCAAGCGATTCCTGGTAGACCATACGGTGAAATTGTTGCAAAACAAGCATTACGTGATGATAATGGCAACTTTGTAGTAGACTCAGAAGGACGTATTCAAGTAGAAGATGAGCCTTCAACAATTGGTAATGGTGTTCAACCATGGATGGCTGGTATTAGAAATACATTTAGCTATAAAAACTTTACTTTATCGGTATTGATTGATGGTAAATTTGGTGGTGACATCTACTCTTCTACTGAAGCTTCTATGTATGCTTCTGGTAAACATGAAGGTACAGTTGGACCAAGAAACGAATTTATCGATGGTGGATTCTGGAACCCAGGAAACTTAGTAACCGCTCATAACGATGCTGATGGTAATGTTTCTTATGAGCCATTCACTCAATCTGTAGATCCTCAACAATACTTCGATAGATATGCTGGAATTCCTGAATTCCACTTATACGATGCATCATTTATCAAGTTAAGAGAAGTATCTGTTTCTTATATGTTCCCTAAAACAGTATTAGCCAATACACCAATTAAAAACATTGGTCTTACAGCTTCTGCTTTCAACGTAGGTTACTTATGGAGAAATACGGACAATATCGATCCAGAAGCGTCATTCACTTCTAGAAACGTTCAAGGTATTGAGTATTCCAACTTAGCTATTCCAAGAACATTTACTTTCAAGTTAAACGCTAACTTCTAATCTGAAACATCACAATGAAACTAAGAAATATATTAATTGGAGCTGCACTTTCAGCAACTGCATTAACAGGATGTAATTTTGGTGATCAAAATGTAGACCCATGGACATCCAATGATTTAGACTTAAAACATGTATTCACTTACACTCAAAGTAAGATGTTTACATCAGGACATGAAGGCTTTAGAGGAAACCTTATCATGGCTGGACCGATGGCACAAAATACTGCTTGTTTATATTCGACAGGTATTGGCTTTGGTACTAATGATGGTTATACTGAAGCAACTTGGTCAAATATCTATGGTAATGTTTTAAAGAACATCGAAGATGCCAAAGGTAAGTTAGTAAAACAGGGCGGACATGACTATATGATTGGTCAGTTTAACGTAGTGAAAGTGGTAAACATGCTTCGTTTAACTGAGCTTTATGGAGATATTCCTTACGCTCAAGCTGGTTTAGGTTACGAGAACTTAACTTTCTACCCTAAATATGATGCTCAGAAAGATGTCTTAAATATGATGGTAGACGATCTTCTAGATTCAAGAGCAAAAATCGAAGGGGCTAACGATACAGATATCAGTAATTACGATATGTATGATGCTGACATCTCTCGAAAAGCACAATACCAAAAGTTAATCAACTCTTTACTGATTAAGATTGGTGTAATGATGTCAGAGGCGGATCCATCTAGAGGTGCAGAAATCTTTAAAATGGGGTATAATAATACGCATGGTTATATCACTGATTGGTCTGAAACATCTTATGTAAGACACGTTGAAGCAGGTGGCCCATGGGGACAACATGTCAATGGTTCGGGTATTGCTGTTGAAGGTCAAGTTGGTGGTATGTCTTATGCATATATCTCTGAGGTAGCGTTGAAATTTATGCAAAATCATCATGATCCTCGTTTATTCAGAGTGGCTTCTCACTTCGACTATTCTGGAGGTGTAAATAAAGCTGTGATGAATACTGCCTTGTACCATGATTTTGACCCATTTGCTGTTGCAGGTGATGAAGGAGAATTCAAAAAAGTACACTACAGAGGTGTTCGTCTAGGTGACAACGGTGATGGTAACAGAGGTTTATTCTGGAGAAACTCGGGCGATGTAGCACAGCAAGCTGCTTATTGGATGGATCAAAATGCACAAGTGGGTGATGAATATGCTTTCGCTCAAGAAGGTCAGTTTATTACACTTACAGGTTTGAACCCTGCCACTTTCAACAGACTTACACCAAGTATTATTATCGGTGCTGATGAAGTTGCTTTCCTGATTGCCGAAGCTAGCTTAATTCCAACATATGGTGTTAACGATGCCCAAGCATTTAGAAGAGGTGTTGAATTAGCCTTAGCAAAATATGATGCGGTTAACTTCCCTGGTGCTGATTTTGAATCTTCATTTGTTGAATTATATAAGTCACAAAAAGATCCATCTTACTCTCAAGAGCAAAATAAAACGCAATATGTCAACGACGCAGTTTCAAGATATAATGCTGCAGCAGACAAAAGAGATGTTGTGATTACTGAACACTGGATTGCATTAATGGGTAACGGATATAAATCATTCGCATTGGTAACTAGAACTGGTGGTCCATCATTTATCCCAGAGGTAATTCCTACAAATGAACGTAACTACAACTTACCTTCATACGATATCGACCCTGTTATCGATAATGATGCTGCGAAGGTAGGCACACACCAAGTAGTTAAACATAGAGGTGGCGTTACTGATTTTGTTAGACCTAAACGTTTCCCTTATCCTAACAGAGAGCTTAATGTAAATGCTTCAAACGTTGAAGAAGCAATTACAAGACAAAGAGGAAATGTAGGTGCTGCAACTCACTTTATTGCCATTCCACAATGGTATAGTAAGAAATAGATTAGATTGATTGTAATACCAAAGGCCGCCTCATAATTATTTGAGATGGCCTTTTTCTTATCAAAATATACCTGAAAAATTACGCTCAGAATTATGCTTAATGCCACAAAAGAGAAAATTCAGTATTAGAAACCTCTCTGTAATAGGTTACATTTACAAAAACAGCCATAAAAGTATCAAAAACGACATTTCACAGTTATACATGTAATATAAATTGTTCTAAATAATAGTAAAATGTAAGATATTGTAATAACCAAACTACCTCTCTAAGCGCCCCTTTCAGAGTAATATTGAAGAAACAAAACGCATGTTATTATGTATCGCACAACTATTACTCCACGCTACTTGAATAAATTATTAAAGAAGTTTATTAGACTAAAAGCATCTATTCATCTAGACAAAATCCCTTCTTATCGTAAACATAATATTAACCGGAAATTAGAATTGATAAAGAAGAGGCTCCAACACCACAAATTTCAATTTGGTTTATCAGTATCTCTACTTCTATTTACCCACTCTACTAAATCCTTAGGACAAAATATATTTAATGCTTCAACCGATCTAAACCCTAACTCAGGCTACAATATCCAAGGAGTCTATTATTATGGTCGAATGGGTAGATCTATGGATGGTATTGGTGACTTTAACGGCGATGGTTACAATGATTTTGTGATGAGTGGATTGGTTGGAGATCCAGATATTAGAGATACAGCAGATGAATTAAGCTATTTTATTATCCTTGGATCACCAGAGAAAAGAGATCAAAATTTACAGCAAAATGAACTTCCAGACGATATGCTTTTCGAGATAAAAAGTCATATCAGCAGATTTTATGAGGTGTATGGTATTGGAGATATCAATGGAGATCATAAAGATGATATCATGGTACGTACAGGCAGAAGTACCTATAATGTCATTTATGGAAAATCCGTCGACGAAAATGATCAGCCATTGGAATTAGCTTCTTTCACTCCCGAAGATGGTTTTGTGGTAGAATCAAATACCGAAATTTCTGCGGCTGGTCAAGCGGGGTTATACAATAAAGATGAATTAAATGATATGGTATTTGCAACACCAAAACATGCTTACATATTAATGGGTAATAATTACTTCAGTGATACCCTTCACCTGAATGAACTCAACCTTGGAGTGGAAGCTACTCGAATTAATGTAAACTGGGGTACCTATGAATGGATTGATGGTGTAAATACTATCGGTGATATAAATCACGATGGCTTTGATGATATAGGCATTAATAAATTTACTGGTAGCTGGTCTTCTGCTGACACTTTATATGTTATTTATGGAAAGGAAAATATCAGTGAGAGTATTGCTTATAGTGATGTCAAAGATGAAAATGGTTTCAAAATTACTGCTTTAACAGATGGCTTTGGAAGCAAAGCACCATCAACAAGCAGTGTTTTCGAAAGTATAGGAGACATAAACGGAGATGGTTTCAATGATTTAGCTATTGGTCGTAGTTATTATTATGAATATAACGAACATGCACATATTATTTTTGGCAATGATTCTTCATTCAATGACCTATTATTTCTAGATAGTCTCGATGGTTCTGATGGATTTGATTTAGGAACTTTTGAGGGAGGATACTATAGCATGTTCATTGGAGGAAAAGGCGATGTAGATGGAGATGGTATCGACGATATTGCAGTAAGTATTGGAAATGATGAAACCTACATTCTTTTTGGAGAAGATAAAACATATACCGATCAAATTAACTTCGATGATTTAAAATCACATCAAAAACTAAAAATAGATACTGAAGGCAGACATAGAGATGATGATCATGATTGGATTGAATTGTTGGATGTAAATAACGATGGGATTGATGATATTATCATTGCTAAAACAGGTATCGCCTTTCAAAAGGATGATGTTGAAAATGGAGAAGTAAATATCATCTACGGCTCACCCGAACTAAGACCTCTTGAGAGTCAAAAAGAAAAAGTGGAACTCTCTGAGAAAATTGCTGATTCAGGTGATTTTAATGGAGACGGTCATGAAGATTTACTACTTTTTAATAGAAATACGGCTTATATCGTTTTTGGCGATGGAACTTCAATACCTTCTACCGAAATCTCAGAAGTAAACAATAAACTTACAATCAAGAATGATATTGGGTTTAGTATTCTAAAAGCAGTTGACCTGAATAATGATGGGATTGATGATATCATTGCCAAAGATTACCTAACACTTGAAGTCATGTGGGGAAAGCAGAACTTTGATACTGATACTATCAATTGGGGTGACTTCACTCAGGAGGATGGAATGAAAATCACTTCAGAAAGTGCGTACCATCTAGGGAATACTATTATGCCTATGGACGACTTTAATGGTGATGGTATCAATGATGTTGCTATTTTCGATTATTACAGAGAATATGACTCAAAACACTCTTCATATATTCTTTTTGGATCCGATGAAGCCTTCCCTCAAGAAATCGCCATTGACCACCTCGAAGCTGGAGATGGATTAGAATTTACTGCCAGCGGAAATTATTGGTCAGCAAAATTAATGACTGGTGATTTTAATGGTGATGGTATCTCCGATTTAGCAAGTGGACTTTACCCAGAAAATACTTTAGAAGTAGTTTATGGTAAAAAAGAAGGTTTCTCTGAACAGAAAATGCATTGGAACAATCTATTTGATGGCGTCAACGGATTCAAAATTGACAATACTGCTGAGGAAGGTTTTTCTATGACCGACTTTACCCTTTCCGGAGATATTAACCATGATGGCAAATCTGATATCATTATGGTCGGTGGTTTAGACTGGTATAGCGAAAGAGACCAGAAAACACAAGTCATTGTTTATTACGGCACAGACTCTACTGATGCTTTAGTAAAAACAGATTCTATTAATGGTCAAAATGGCTTTATCATTCCTATTGACAATGAGAATATTAACGTTTGTTCTGGAGTAGATTTTAATGGAGACGGAGTCGATGACTTTTTTATTGGAGCTACGGGAAATGGTAATCAACAAGGCAGTTATGTGATCTATGGTGATTGTGAACTACCGGAAAGTAACAGCATAAGTTTATCTGAATTAGTGGTCGGTAATCGTGGTGAGTATTTTCAGTCGAAGTATAATTTTGGAGACGTACTCTTTGATATAAATGCTGATAACTTAATTGACCTTCAATATAACAATGCTAGCTTTTTGATTTCATCTGCATCTGAGCTTCATGATTGTTTAGAAAGCCAAGAAGAAGAACATCAAGAAAGTAATGATGAGGAAGACGACAATACTACAACAGAAGAGGATAATTCAGAAGAAGAAAATAATAATGATGGTCAGAATGAAGAGGACAATGATAAGGAAGAAGACAATAATGATGAGGAAATTACAGACCCCGACGATGACCCTATTAGTGCCTCTTCTCTTGATCATCAGAATATTATTTTTTACCCCAACCCTACAACAAATCGCCTGTATTTTTCAGGAGTTTATAGAAAAGATACTATTCGTATTTTCGATGGTTTAGGTAAGCTTATTACAGTCCAATCAGGAGAAAGTCCTTTTATTGATACTTCCAATTGGAGAAAAGGCATATATCTTGTAGCGGTTAAAAACAAACGGTACAAGATTGTAAAGCAATAATGTATCGTTTTAGGTCCTGTTTCTACTCTTATAACAGGACCTAATACAACTCTTATTGTAACTTTTTAATCACGACATCACTTGAAACCGACATCTTTACTATACATGCAATTAACGAAAAGTAGTCATTGGAATGCTTTATCCGACGAAGAACAGTTAGAAAGTATTTATAACATTAGACAAGCATCTTTTGGGGTTATTTTATGTCCCATTGCTATTGCTGTGATGTTCCATATACAGCTTCCTATTTTTGGATACTCACTTTTTGCTGGTTTAGCCATCTGTATTTTCAATATATTCTTAGGGTTTAGAGGTAAAAATGATTTAGCAACAGCACTTGCTATTATTACTTTTACCTGTATTTATTCACTCTCAAAATGGTTTTATCCAAGTTTAGCTTTTGAGTTTTTAATGTTTCCATTTTGTGGAATTTCTGTGCTTGTTTTAAAAGATAAAACAAAAAAGATAGTTCTCCCTTTTGTAATACTCTCCTCTATTTTCGTTTTGATTGCGGAGTTCATCACTCCTTTAAAATTTGAACCCACTTTTTTACAAGAGAAACTTGTGTATTATAGTGGTATGCTTATCTCGATCATTATTCTGAGTAAGTTACTCTTTGAGTTCGGCAAACATCAATCTATTCTCAAAGAAAAATTAAAAACTAAAAATAGCTTACTGGTTGATCAGCAAGAAGAGATTAGATTACAGCACGATGCTATTTTGAAATACGAAAAAGAAAAATACAATAATGATCTAACAATTAAACAGAAAGATTTAGAATTCCTCCAGGAGATCAATAAGATGAAGGTGAAATTTAGGCTTCAAACAATTGAAAAGCTTAGAGCCATTATGAAGGGAGGGGAATATCAAAAGGATGTACGATCCTTGGTCTTTGATTTGGAACAGCAAAGTAGAGATGAACAAAGAAATGATCGCCTACAAGAAAATTTGGATGTTGTGAATTCCGATTTTTATATCAAGTTGGACCAAAACTTCCCTAGTTTATCTATGACAGAGAGAGAAATTTGCTCTTACATCAAGCTTGGGCTTTCTTCTAAAGAAATGGCCGTATTAAGAAATACTTCCGTCAATGCGATCAATGTTACAAAAACAAGAATTAAGAAAAAGGTCGGATTTGATGACACTACAGAATTTGCTAAATATTTAATGGCATTGTAAAATGAATACATTACAACACATCAAGTCAGATGGAAATTCTTTAGAAGTAATTGCTACCGAAGGTTTTGGCAACTTCTTGAAAGAACAACAACTAAGTATCGCCTTTACTACTTATCAGGTCGGTAAGATATTTATGATCGGATTAGATGATACTCAAAAAATCAGTATTTCTGAACGTACTTTCCCTAGGTGTATGGGATTGGCTCTAAAAGATAATTCTATTTGGATGAGTTCATTGTTCCAAGTGTGGCGCTTTGAAAATTCTGTTCCCAAAAATCAAAAATATAAAGGTTACGATAAAATATATATTCCCCAGATAGCTTATACTACAGGCGATATTGATATCCATGATATGATTATCACACCGAAAAACAGGACTGTATTTGTCAATACAAGATTTAATTGTCTTGCGACTATTTCTGATACACATAGTTTTAAGCCACTCTGGAAACCTCCATTTATTTCAAAACTAGTTGCAGAAGATCGCTGTCACCTCAATGGGTTAGCAGGTGAAAATGGGTTGCCTAAATATGTGAGTATGGTCTCACGAACAGACACTGAACAAGGCTGGAGAGATCACCGTAAAAATGGAGGAATAGTAATGGACGTTCAGACTAATGAAGTAGTCTGCAAAAACCTTTCTATGCCACATTCTCCCCGTCTTCATAACGGTAAATTGTATCTTCTAGATGCCGGTAGTGGATACTTTGGGTATGTTGATATTTCTCAGAAGAAATTTATTCCTATGACCTTTTGTAATGGTTTTATTCGAGGTATGAATTTCATTGGTGACTATGCAATTGTAGGTTTATCAAAGCATAGAGAAAACAAAGCCTTTGAAGGTTTACAATTAGAGGAAAACCTCAAAAAACACCAACAAGATGCTGAATGTGGTCTCAATATTATTTCCTTAAAAACAGGAGAAGTCGTTGAACAACTCAGATTAAATGGCATTGTAAGAGAACTTTATGATGTTATGAGCATGCCAAACATTCAGAAACCACTTGTAATTGGCACTATGAAAGACGATATCCAAAGAATGATTACTGTTGAAAATTAAGCAACATAAACATCATTTTTATAATAAAAAAAGAGCCATGAAACATCATGGCTCTTTAAGACTAATACTATGTAAACTAACTTTTAATGTTACTTTTTGATAATCTTTCTTGTGATATACTGATCGTTCACATGAAGTCTCATAATGTATAGTCCTGCTGGGTATTTACCCATATCCAATTTCATCGATCCTTTTATTTCAATCTGATCGATCTTCACACCTGCTGCATTAGAAATGATTAGGTCTGTGATTTCTACCGAATTTGGAACTTCAACTAAAGTAAATTGATTGACCAAGTTCGGGTAAACTTTCACTTGGTTCAATAAATCGTCTTCTAATGAATTTGGACCTTCTGGATCTTCAGTGTCAGTAATATCAGAGATAATTTCCTCTGTAGGCAGTGTTACTTCTACCGCTACAGATTTTCCCTCTTCGTCGTTGGCTAAGATGATAATATCTAAATCACTGATGGCATCTTGAACTCTTGTACCACTAGGTAATTTTGAAGGATCTATAGTGAATGTTAATGTTTCAGGGTCAAAGATCACCCAATCTGGAAGTGGGTCACCATTGGCTAACATCACCTGGTAAGTTACCTCACCTTCTAAATCTTCGAATGCTTCTACTGCTACTTCGATCACTACAGTACCAGAATCTGTCTCTACTGCTTCAATAGCATCATCAGCCACTTGTTGTACTTCTTCGAAGTTAAATATTACATCAATAACGGTATTCCCATCTTGTAAGTGGTGTGATCTGTTATCACTATTGTCTTGAGCAACAAAAGCCTCCGCAACACCATTAACGAATAACTGATAGTAGATGATACTTTCCGGAAGAGAAATAGATGTTGTAAATACATTCGATGTATCATTTTTCGATAATGTGATCTCCTCGTCCCAATTATCAAAACTACCTTTCATGGTTAATACATCATTGTTAGGATCGAAATCACCAAATGTAATGGCAGACTGCATATTCACTAACCATACTGCATCAAATCGTTGTTCTGGCAACTCATCATTGAACCACAATGAAATGGTTTGCTGACTTTCTTCTTTGACGAAAGAACGGTTAATATCTTCTGTAGTTACATCCCAACCATCACCATCAGGATATTGATAGATCAATTGGTAGCTGTATTCTTCATTATCTGTAAATTTCTGGAAGAAGAAGCTATACAATCCATTATCATCCTGGGTTAATGGGTATGATGAGAATAACTCACCGTCAAAAATTCTAACTCTTACTTCATTGCCTTCAACGGTAGGATCAAAGTTACCCAACTCTACTTGACGACTCATATTCACTTTGAATATTACTGCAGTATTATCCGCATTTTCATCGTCGAAGTAGAAAGCAGAGTTGATTGTTTCACCTGGAGAGGTAGTGACTGATCTTGTAATTCCACCTCCTGGGTATTCATGTAGTAGATCATCCCAAGATGCATTAATTCGTGTTTTGAAATTATATGTCGCCACCTCGTGGTTATCTATAGAAAGTTCATAAGTATAAACTCCATCGTTATTACTGTCTAACATTTCGTAAACAGCATCGCCTCCCCAGCCATTGAAATCTCCGGCTAGATCTACCTTATCAACATCTGGATTAAACCTTCCTTGATCAATTAAGGCATTCATATCTACTTCAAAAGTTAAACCGGTATAATAGTCTATATTATTGAAGCTGTGATAGATTTCAAACGGTGAACTCACAGTAACATTGGTCTTGGCCGTTTCCTCTACAATTGTTTGGGTTGGGTCAACATAGAATAATTTGAATGAAATATCCTCTCCTGCTGCATATACTTGTGATGGTGTACTGTATACAAAGCCATCGTCATGTGTCAGCGTGTAACTTTTTAAGACATCATTACCTTCAAATACTTGTAAGAATAGCATTGTTGTATCCGTAAATGTTCCTTCGATACGTTCCTTAGCCATATCAACATAGATCATAGTTTCAGGGTGGTCTACGTCTTCATAACCGTATACAACATCTATCGTATTTGCTCCCTTATTTAGTGTAATTGCTCTATTAACACCATCATGTTCTACAAAATCCCAAGAGTTATTTAACCTCAACTTATACTCAAAAGTTAATGACGGGATACTATCTACAAAAAGTGTATAAATAGAATCTGCCTCTGGATCACTTAATAATTGGTCATCGTAGTCAATACCCCAATTGGCCAATTCGCTCACAAAACCTAGATCATCTGTTGATGGATCAAATTGGTCATTTCGTAACATCCAACGCATATCTACATTAATCGCCAATGAAGTAACCAATGTTTCATTATTGAAGCTGAATGAGAATACATTTGCAGTATCTGACACATTGAATACATGCAATACGTCTTCACTAATAACAATCTCATCATTTTCTTTTTCTGCAACTACTGCTTGAACATAATATGTCTCATTTACAGCCTTTAATTTAGAAGTCGCTGTAAATGTCACTTCATCATCTTTCGGATCCAGAAGATATACATGCTGTAGTTCTTGATTGCCATTATAAACCATTAAACCAAGATGCTGCGTAGAAAAGTCTATACTATCCTGATGAATAAGTTTTTCAAAGTCCACTTCAAAAGTAGCTAATGGATGTTCGATTAACTCATCATTGTATGTAAATTCAATCACATTGTTTTTACCTGGGGTAACCATCGCCTCTCTAGTGTTATCATCTCCCATTTTCTCAAAGTCACCAGACGCCCAAGACTCATTCTTTCTGGCCTTAAATTCTAGATCTTTACCACCTCTGAAATATAACATACCAGTATAGATACCGTCTGCATCATCATCTGATAAGACTAAGCTACCTTCATCTCCCCATAAGTTGAAATCACCAACGATATCCACCTCATCAATTGATGCATTAAATCGGTTCTGTTCAATTTCAGAATTCATATCTACTGCAAATGTTACAGTCGTTTCAAATGCTGAATCATTAAATAGATCATTGATTACATTGGCTTGACTTGATACTGTATCCATTCTATAGTCCAACTCTTCAAATACCATACGGCTACTATCGCCAATCTCAGTGATGCGGTATTTGTAAAGGAACTGTTCGTTTAACTCTTTGAAATAATAACTTCCTGTAAAGATATTGTCATCACTTTCTGCTAATCTAAACTGATGCGTTAACATTACCTCTCCGCTATCTGAAGGGTTATAAATCATTACGTCCACATTTCGAGGAGAGAACATATTCCCATCTTCTACTTGCTTTGTTAGATCTACATTAAACGTTGTAAGAGGATTCGTTATCACTTCGTCGTTATAAGCAAAACGAATTGTAGCTGTATCATTTTGTATGGAAATTTTACGGTTAGGACCTTCTCCTAACTCATGTTCTCCTTGCTCCCATGACTGATTAATTCTAGCTTTAAATTCATGTTCTCCAAATGGGAAACCAGCAGCAGTATATACATAGATAGAATCATCTTCATAATCTAAAAGTGTCCACACTGAATCTACACCCCAATTATTAAAAGTACCTGCAATATCAACTTCATCTTCATTAGGATTAAATTCACCTTTCATCATAGGTGCTCTCATGTCCACATAAAAAGTAAATGTATTGATATCATAGTTAAACCAACGGCGTTCGAAGTTATCTTCAGCAGTAACGATGTGATATGAGTTAAAGCCTTCAATAAAACGTTCATGTGACGTATCAATATTTTTGATGTAATTGAAGCGATGCATATATTCCTCTCCTTCATCAAAAACTTGAGATTGTGCCATATACACGCCTTCTTCTTCGGTTGGGTGCATGATGTACTCATTCAGAATTAAATCATTTCTAAAGATTTGAAGTGTAGGTACATCAGCTTCAGGATCAAAGTTTCCATCCTGAATTTGTTTTCTCATATCACTGTAGAAATATGTGATAGGATACGCTCCATTTTCATCATTATAGGCAATACTTATCGCTAATGAATCTTCTTCGCCCATTGTGTAGAACCTACTAGTATCACCTCTAAACTCATGTGATCCCAGCTCCCAACTTCCATTGATTCTAGCTTTCATAAAGAAAGTACTATCACCAAAGAATGACTTTTCTAAAGTGTAGATACCATCCATATCATCGTCTGACAATTCATCTCCTTGCCAGTCGTTGAAATCCCCAGCGATATCTACAAAATCTTCGTCAGGGTTAAATCGTCCATTCTCAATCTCAACATTCATATCAAGACTTAAGAAAAGCGTTTTTAAGGATAATTCAGTGAAATCGAAAGTATCATCAAACTGATTGGCTTGAGGGAAAGCTCTTTCTCTAAGGTAAAATTCTTGAGTGCTTCCCGCTTTATAGTAATACCAAACATCATCATCCGCTGTGAGTTGATACGAAGTCGCAGTGTATTGACTATCTCCTAGATCAGTCATATGATATTGTACCCTCCCTTCCATCGTTTCTAAGATTACTAAAGGAGTAGCACCATCTTCCAATAAACCTAACTCAACAAGTAAAGTTCCGTCTAGATTGAACGTTAATGCCGGATTGGTTAAATCTTCGTTATCATAATAAATATAGACTGCATTGTCTCCTTCTTCCAAGCTAACAAAACGGTTGTTTCTCTGGCCTAACTCTGAGGTATCCCAAGATTGATTAATTCTAATTTTGTATTCATAATACGTATCAGGTAGTCCCATAAATGCTACAGTGTAAGTACTGTCACCATTATCGGAAAGTAGATCTCCGCCGGCCCATTCATTCATGGAACCTGCAATATCTAACGTGTCTGAACTTGGGTCAAAAATACCTTGAGCAATTGCCCAACGCATATCAATAGTCACTTCTAAATTAATAGGTTGAGGTAGGTTCGTAGTATCTCCAGATGTAGCCATTACATCCATAAATACATCACCATTTGTATAACCATTACCTTGTGTTGCCAGATTATTTCCGCCAACAGAAGAGGTATTCTGATAATCACCATTAATACTTGTCTGACCACCCATTAAATTACCTGAAGGGGTGTAATTTGTGTACTGAGCGGAAAGTAGAAAAGGGATAAATAGTATGGAAAGAGAAAGAATCCACCTCTTCCATCTAATTGAATAAGTATGTTCCATGATTATTTAGATGAAGAAGTGATGATTTTTGATAATACCTCTAATTGAAGTTTCATTGCTTTTAAATCTGCTTCATTTTGGTTTGCCTTTTCAACAGATGCTTTTAGTGATTGGTTTTCTGCTTCCAAAGTTTCCACCTTCTGATTAAGCTCCTTTAATGCTTCAATAAGAACAGCCACTGTTTGTGCATAATGCACAGATTTGTAGCCTTTATCATCCGTTTCTACTAACTCAGGGAATACTTGCTCTACCTCCTGAGCAATCAAACCGATTTGAACATCTTTATCAAATCCTTTTTTAGGGAATTCGTCTGCTTTATATAAATAAGAAACTCCTTGCAATTTCATTACATTCTCCAACGAAGAAGTAAGAGGAGTAATATTTGATTTGTATCTTCTATCTGATGAAACTAAAGAGAAATCAGTATATACATCTAAAGCCAATTCAGCACCATTGGTATGTCTCAACACTAATTGTCCATAGCTGTTTGTACTATCATTGACTGTGCCCAACCAAGCTATATCACCGTAAGATTCCTTACCAATAATAAAATCGTTGTAACCAATCCCTGTAAAATATCCATTTTGGTGGTTGTTGATGGATAACGACCTATGGTTAAAAGTTGAAGAATAATTCGAATCAACATCTCTAATATGAAGATTACCTGCTTGTCTGTTTTCATCATCCATAACCACCTCAGCCATAAAGACATTCGGTTCGTCATGCTCAGGAGTCGCTTCTAATTGTAAGATAGGTAAGTTGTTATCCCAATCCTTCAAGTACATTCCAACGCCATTTCCATGTTCCGAACGATGCCAAATACCATGAGAATCGATATATGTGTGTCTATCATTACTGGTATTATTTACATGAATCATCCCTTGGTCTAAGTCCATGTAATCATCATAAACAGCTTCCATGGTTACTAAGCTTCTATACCAGCCATTGCCATCACCTGTCTCTCCATAAACTTGCAATAGACCATAGTTTGAGTTTTCCCAAGTCTTACCCATCATTTGGATATTTGGAGTGTTTTGTCCCCATAAGAACATTTCTCCCGTTGCTCTGTCTGTTCCATCAGCAATGATATTCATCGACAAACCAGCATCAGAACCTTCAAAAGAAGAAGATAAACGAAGAGATCCACCTTCACCGATTACACCACCTGTATTATCCTGTACATCAGTAATTTCCAAGTTTACAATTGGGTGATGTGGAATTTGATAACCCTCTAAGTGAAAGAATGGAAGATTTGTTGGTTCCCAAACTTTAAAGCCTGTACCAACCCAAGCACCACTTTCTGTTCCATACATGGATAATAAACCTCCAGTATTTACTGAATCTGTTCCATAAGCATATAACCATGCTTTGTTTCTACCTTGATGGTCATAAACAGCGAGTCCACCATTCCCATTGCTATCAATTTCTAATTGAGCCTTTTTTGATCCGTCATCAGAATCCAATTGGATCTTGTTGGGCATAATACTTACTGCCATCACACCATTTTCATGATTAACGTTGCCAGATCCTTCTCCTAAATCTCCTACAATTGGAGCATATAAAGTAATAGGATCCAGTGAATTACCATCAACACTTAGGTAAAGCATTGCTTCTCCTTCTTGATTGTAGATGTTGTTAGGAATAGGCTCCATACTACCTAAAACCACTGAATAGAACCCGTCAGTGACCATTACACCTGTGTGTTCTTCAGACCAGTCGGTTCCATCTAAAGAGAAGTTTAAAGTGACAGTAGTGTTTACTAGCGTGTCTGCTGCCGATAATTTACCCTGAAAAGGAATTTTTTGGGCAAAAAGACATGACGTAGCAAAAAGTAACATTAAGAGTGTAGTTAATGTTTTCATAGCGTTTACTATAATTAATGAAGTTTAAAAATTGTCAGAGGAGAAACACTTTTAGTTGATAAAGAAATCAGTTGGGCAGAATCCTCCTCTATATCATCGTAATAATTTGCTAGTAAAACTATGAAATTACATTAATCTAGAATATCCCCCTTTTGGGGTATTTTTTTGTTAATAATTGAAAATCTATCGAATAATTTTTTGGTAATCGACTACATCCAAGATTTTACCAAATTTCTCACCCACCTGTTTTAAATGTGCACATTTTTCGTATCCTAACTTTTCAAATAAGCGAATACTAGCTAAGTTATCTCCTGTTATTACTGCCATCAATACACAGATCATATCTCCTTCCAGTGCATCCATTTCAAGTTTTTTAATCACTTTAGAAGCGATTCCTCTTCCTGAGGCTTTATGGTCCAAGTAAATAGTTACTTCTGCTGTACGATTATAGGCTTCTCTACTTTTAAACGGGCCCAAATAGGCATAACCCACTACAGTAGTACCTTCTTTTACTAAATATGAGGGGTATTTTTTGCTTCCAATTGGGATAAAGGCTTCCAATTCTTCTATCAATACTTCATCCATGTGGAAAGTTGCTGTAGAATTTTTCACATAGTAATCATAGATGATTTTCACTTCTTCCAAGTGGTCTCTTGTTAAAGGTTCGTATGTTAAATTAGTTGTTGTATTCATTGTTTTAAGCTTGTAAAAAATTATTTAATTCATCATTTATTGAAGTGATCTTATTCAACGTTTCTTCCCTTCCTTTCTTGGCATCCTCAATATTTGTGATGAGTTGAAAAGGAACCATCTCTCCTCCATATTTTGCTTTTTCGATTTCATAGTGTCTTAATGCCGAGTTATAGTAATTTAATGCTTGTTCAGATACTTTCTTATCTTCTTTTAATTGCTCAATGGTATGTTTATGATTATTGATATTATGGTACAAGTCCTCTAAAAATTGTAGATCTTCCAATAGGTGTGGAATAGTAGCGACAGCAATAGTATTGTCTTGTCCCATTTCAATCTCATCGATATGTTTGAGCCCTACTTCTAATCTACTGATCAATTCTTTATCAACACTTCCTCTTTCTTTTAAAGTACTATTTACTCCTGTCAATAAATCTCTTATTTCTTTGTTTTGTTTAGTGATAGAGGCAAATTCAACAGCTCCTTCAAAAAGAGCATTCATATCTTCATTGTTAGCAACGCCCGGTAATAAGCATAAATTGATCTCGTCGATACATGTATTTTGATACAAAAATTCAGAAATCGTTTCAGTCGTTGTTTTTACCGCTTGCTCCAATTCAAACCCTGCCGTACCAGTCCCTATAGCAGGTAACGTAATAGATCTAATACGAAGAGATTTACCCAATTCTAATATACGCGCTAGGATTTCTTCCAATACATCAACATTGACAATATCACCGGTATTAAAATCTATAGTAATCGCATGGAAAATATATTTTGAGGATAACCTTCCTGCTGTCGTAACGAGAACATCTCCCAATTTTAAGTCAGTATGTTTCTGAGCATCAAATTGAATTTCTATTCCTCCTTCGTTTAAAATTCTTCGAGATACACCACCACCCATACTAACAAAATTATCGTCGGAGCTAACGGTTACATCAGATTTCACTTCAATGATATCCCCATAAATTACATTAAACTTGGAGCCTCCTATGTAGTATTCTTTATTTTGTGATTCGATCATGATAACAATGCTAATAGATTATTTTTTACTTCCCTCATTCCTTTTTTAGCATCTTCCATTCTGTGTAATACTATTGGAGGAATGTTTTCACCATGTTTCGCAGCAGCTATTTCAGCATGTTGAAGGTTCTTTCTGTAGATTTCATACAAGCTCAATTGATGTTTGATATGCTCCAATTGTTGATCATTAAAGGACGTAAAATCTTTCTGCGTGATATATTTTACTTTTTCCTCCTCCGATAGCACATCATAATTTACTATTGGTTGCTCAATGATTTTCTCTTCTTTTACCTCAGTTACTGTTTCTACTGGTTGAGGTTGTACTGCAGCAACCTTCCTTCTGTTGGATAAGTATAGTTTCAAAATCACAAACACTAATAGTAGGATAATTATGACCCCAATAGTGTATAAGTTGATATCTTTCTCTTCCTTGACTCCTCTTGTTGCGATCTCCTCATTAATGTCACTAGAAATTGAAGTTTGAGAATTGTTCATTTCTGATAAACTGACCTTACTGCCTTTACTAAAAATAAATTCACTACCAGGATCATCACTACCAAATGAACCATATAAACTCTCTGTCTGGGTTCTTTTTGTGCTGTGATGTAAATCTGATAAAGTAAATAATTCTAGGTCCTCTTGGTACAAAGCATTTAAAATTGCATTACAAAATGGAGAGTGTCCATTTACTCCATTATCTGGCACTTCTTCCAAGGCTCCTGAAGTCAAATACACTCTTGTTGTTTTATGCATTTTCTTGTTGAGAAATTTCATGGTATTTCTATCCATTTCTGCTCCTCGACTTCTACTCTTATCTCTTAAATTCTCATTAAAGCTACCTCCAAAGCAAACATCTAATACAATTGCAACATGTTTTGCTTTCAATGCTTCTAACATCCCACTTAATTTTTTGTACTGTAGGTATGTATTTCTTGTCGGATCCTTCTTTACTGTTTTAGTATCCTTAAACACTAAAAATCCATCATCAAAACTTGAAGCATCATAATCTCCATGTCCTGCGATATATATTAAAAATCGGTCTTGTTCAGATAATATGTTATTGTACCTCAATATTGCTTTCTCAACATCTTCTCTTGTTGGAGAAAGTAGCAATTTAGTTTTAAAGAAATAATCTTTTTTGAGTACTTCTTCAATACTTTTCGCATCGTTTTCTGCATTCTCTAAGTTTTGCCAATCCGGTTTTCCTTGGTAATCGTTAGTTCCAATGACCAATGCATATTGTTGGCTATTGACCAATTCTTGATGCTCCGTTTGTGCGATCGATATAAACGGTAAAAAAAAGGAAAGTATTAAAAATTTAGTTGTCAAGTTCATCGAGTTTGTGTTATGAATCTAAAGATAATAAAATTCAGTTTTTTAGTATCAACATTTCTCCTTCACTCTTGAATATGTACACATTAATCGCATTCCTATTGAATATTATCTTGTCACCTTGAATTTAGTTTGATTTTTAACATTATTTCATTGTTTAACATGAAACATAATTAAAATTAGACCCGTTAGTATAATTAGAAGTTAGATGAATGCGCTTAGTAGATAAGTGAAAAAAAATTGAGAGAGTTAAGTTCATGAGACACCTCGTTGATATTGTCAGCGAGGTGTTTTTTATTAGATAAATTGTGCTGTATATTTTTCTTGAAACTCTTTAGGTGTAAGCTTAAATTTTTTCTTGAAAGATGTCGTATAATGGCTCGCACTATTGAACCCAAAATCTAATGCAATAGCTGAAATAGGCACTTTTAATGATTTCAATATTTCTTTTGATTGATGTAACCGAACATCTTGATGATAACTCATGATCGAAACCCCAAAAACCTGTTTAAAAAGATAACGTAATCGACTCTCACTTAAACCCACTTCCTTTGATACTTCATTGATAGTAACCACTCTATCTGAGTTTTCGTAAAGGTAATTTTGTGTCTGCAACACTGCATCCATATTAAACGGGTATTTATTGGATGCTTCAATAACTTCTCTACTATTCACACAAATAAAGAAGTGTGTAAGCAATCCAAAGGTGGTCGTTTTTATCCTTTCTAAGTAATAATAATCCTTCTCTGTAGTACTAAAAACAGTGTCAAACATCCACCTTCCTTTAGGGTCCAATTCCTCAAATACTACAAAGTAATCGTCTTGTGGCATTAGATTTTGTAATTTCTTAGACTGGGAAGTAAAAGACCTAAAAAGATCCTTTGAAATTCTGAGTTCTAGAATACGTAATTGAGGTCTTTTCTTAAAATCCACTTTAAAGCTTCTCGAAGAATTGGTGACATATACTCCATACCCACTTTCACTATATTCGTACAATTCTGTTGGATCTTGTACATCTTTTTTCTGTTCAACAATTTTTTCTTCCAAAGGCATTAAGAAAGACATTCTTATATAAGGTAAGTGTCCCAAATTTGGGTGACGAAAAGGGAGATCTTGCTTTAGGTATAACTCTAACTTTAAGACATCAAGTTCTTCGAAAGCAATCGCTTCTATATATCCTTTTGCTTTATTATTATCTACAACTACTTTATTTTCTTTTTTAGTCACCTCTAAATGAGAAGCCCAACGATCTAAAGTAGTCTCTATGGCTTTATCATTCATCTTATTATTCTTTTTCGGTATTCGTTTGGTGTTTCTTTAAAACACTTTTTAAATGCAACAGAATAATGACTAGCACTTGAGAAGCCTAAATCCATAGCTATTTGTAAATTGGTCTTATGATTTTGCTTTAATAATTCTTTGGATTTTTCTAGTCTTAATTTCTGATGATAGTTACTGACAGAAGCTCCAAAAGCTTGCTTAAAAAGATACCTCAACCGACTTTCACTTAAACCTACCTCTCTTGTGATCTCCTCAATAGGGATTACCCGATCTAAGGTCTTTTTAAGAATTTCATAGGTTTCGAGTACGGGTCTAGATAATTTATTTAGTTCATCTTTCGTATTTGGTAATTCTCTAGAAGCAATACTCATGAAGAACCTATTAATAAGACCTGAACTAATAGCTTGTAAGCGTTCTTTGTGAAATAACTCCGTTTCATCACACCTAAATATTTCATCAACATACCAAGTCATTAATAAATTTAGATCCTCAAAAACGAAAAACGATTTACTGAGATCTAACAATGCTCTGGTTGTTTCGTATTGCTGACTAAATTCTAAAAACCTCGTTTTCTTGATGCGAATGATGATAATCTTATTATCAACTCCTTTATTGTATGACCACTCCATCTGACCAGAGAAGTTCGTACATATAACCCCAAAAGAGCCATTGCTAATGTCCGAGTATTCATCATTCTGAAGGTAAGTACTAACCATTTTGGTAACTCCCGGATAGGTGAATTTTATCCCAACATATTGATTTTCAAAATCGATTTCTCGATAAAAACTTAGATCTTCTTTTAGATTAAAATCAAAGATTAGGATTTCATAGCCCTCTTTTTCAAAGACAAATTTTTTAATACTACCTTTTCCCTTTGCATTATCAAAGACAAGGCAATTATCCTTCACCTTACCTTGAAATCCTTCATTCCATAATTCTAATACATTTTTATGATGGTTACTTGTATAGCTCATAGGTTATAAAATTCACTATAAATAATTTACAAAATTCTATTCTAGTCACCTTCATATCATTTCGAGAAACACTTAATAATCATATTTCCTCCAAAATATTTGCAGTCGGATTATGAAATTGAAAAGTAACATTATGCAAGGATTCGTCATTAGGGTACCGTTAAACAGATATATCAAAGAAGAAAAACAGGTGGTTATCTCAATGATAGTCAATTCAATATATTATAATTTAACTCCATCCAATTTCATTTAACTTCAAAAACATAAAAGCCAACCTATTTCATGCGTTGGCTTTTTATTTTCTGAAAAATGGAATTCGAAATGCTTTTTATCTATGAAAAAGATTTTTTTATTGATTGGTACTCGACCGAATTTTATTAAAGTCACTCGCTTTAAAACACTAGCAAAAACCTATAATATGGATGTCAAAATAATCCATACAGGACAACATTATGATGTCAATATGTCCAAAGTATTTTTCGATCAATTTAACTTAGAGATCGATTATTACCTTGGGATAGGTCAACTCACTCCTGCCGCACAAGTCGCACAAATTATATTAAAATTAGAGGAGCTTTTTGAAAGGAAAGGTCAGCCAGATATTCTTATTGTACCTGGTGATGTTAACTCAACAATGGCTGGAGCAATTGCAGCGAAGAAATTAGGTATCAAGTTAGGTCACTTGGAGAGTGGTTTAAGATCAGACGATCATAATATGCCCGAGGAACACAATAGAATTATCACAGATAATATTTCTGATATCTGCTTTGTCACAGAAGATTCCGGTATCAGAAACCTTAAAAAAGATGGAGTAGATGCGGCATTACACTATGTTGGTAATACGATGATCGATACCCTTGTTCATTATGAAAAAGACATCGATGCTTCTACTATTCTAAGTGAGCTTGGAGTAAAGAAAGATGAGTTTTACTTGTGTACTTTCCACAGACCGTCTAACGTAGATTTTGGCAGAAATATCAATAAGCTCTACCAGCTTCTAAATATGCTCACTGAAAAACGAAAAGTTGTTCTTCCTTTACACCCACGTACTATGAACAACCTTAAAAAATCTGGATTATTGGATAAGTTTAAAGCTATTCCTCACCTGATTATCACTCATCCTCTAGGTTACTTCGAGTTCCAATCGCTAATAAAAAATGCAAAAGCAGTATTAACTGACAGTGGTGGAGTACAAGAAGAAACAACCTTTAGAAAGGTTCCATGTTTAACGGTAAGAGAAAATACAGAAAGACCTGTAACGATTACAGAAGGGACAAATACATTAGTCAATTTCGATATGGAAGAGATTTCAGGTTACCTGAAACAGATCGAGGAAGGTACTTATAAAAGTGGTCAGATTCCAAAGTTATGGGATGGCAAAGCCACCGAAAGAATTCTAGAAATATTAGCACAATAATAAATCATATCAAAGCCCTTAGGAATTAGTTCTAAGGGCTTTTTTATTGATAATGGGAAATAATGTTTTTTGAAGTACTCTTATTATTCTGTAAATTAACTACATGATAGATTGACATTTATCTAAAAAATAACCCAGAATTTAGCTAAGAAAAATTATAATGAGACTTAAAGATTCAATCAATATATTTCTTATTCTTTTCCTGATTTCTTGTTCTTCTGATTCTCCTATCCATAACCATATGGCCGCTCAGGTTCAGGATAAATTAGACCAGCACCTTAAAGTTTTAAATACACTGATACCGGATAAAAATAAACTTATCGAACTGGATCATTCTCGTATGGCTATCGATGAAAATGTATATACGCCACCATCTATCGTAACCATTTTTTCCCGACCAAAAGTCAATGCGAGAATCTTACAAAAAAGCCAAGTTGCAGGAATAGATTTACCCTTTAAAATTCTATTGTATTCAGAACCTGATACCCAAAAAGTAAGTTTAGCTTATACGTCTGCAGAGTTTATTCAGCAACGACATCAACTAACTAGTGAAGATGTAAAAGGGTATAAATTAGTGATGGATAAAATCGTGAGTAAATTTCCTCCTAACATGGTGAAAACAGTAGACCTGTCTAAAGTTGACAAAGGGTTTGGGTTAAGAATCATAAAATCTGAGAAAGATTTCCTTACTTCAATTAAAGACCTTAAAGCAGCTATTGGAAAAGAAGGTGACACTCGTTTTTTTGCTGATATTAATTATCAAGCCGAATCAAAGAAAGTAGGAATAGAAATTCCTCCGACTTATCTGATTCTTTTTGGAGGTCCCGCACCTGGAGGAAAGGCAATGCATACAACTCCTCGTCTTGGTCTCGATGCTTTTTGCCAGAAATTATTGGTTTATGAAACCAAAGAAGGAGAGGTATTTATAGCTTTTAATGACATCGTAGACTTCTCAGAATTGTATTATGATACATGGACCATTCCTCAAAGGTTCATTAATTTTCGACTTGGTAAAACACTTGGAGGGGCTGTGGAATAAGTTGTTATTCCCATCACAAGGAAAATTTGCAGCAGAAAGGAAAGTCACTTAGTTTATTTTTTTTAAATTAGTTGATGAATTTTTTAAACATCCATACATGTTTATACTACTTTTTAAAGCAACTATTTAAGAACAATGACTAAAGATCAAATTGAACTCTCGCCTTCTTTTAAAAACAAAACAAGAAAGGCCATCTTCTCTATTATCATTTTTGTATTGATTTATGGAGTCCTTCTTTCATTGGCTACCCTACTCACAGCGTTTTGTATTTACATTGGTGGCATGATCATCATCAATGCTCCAAGATTAATCACTATTGGACTTGGTATTGGACTAATAAGTATGGGGATTCTAATCATGATTTTCCTGCTGAAATTTATCTTCCAATCCACTAAAGAAGATAAATCCAATTTTATTGAGGTCTATCAAAAAGATGAACCTGAACTATTTTCAATGCTACAAGAAATTGTAGAGGAAGTAGATACTCATTTCCCAAAACATGTCTACCTCACCGATGAGGTGAATGCTTTCGTTTTTTATAACTCAAGTTTCTGGAGTATGTTTTTACCTATTCGTAAAAACTTAGTTATCGGTTTGGGTCTAATTAATAGTGTGAGTAAGTCTGAATTGAAAGCAATTCTGGCTCATGAGTTTGGTCATTTCTCGCAGAGAACCATGAAAGTGGGGAGCTATGTTTATAATGTAAATCAAGTAATATATAATATCCTTTACAATAATGAAGGGTATACCAATATGGCCAGTAATTGGGCAAGTATCTCTGGTTATTTCTCTGTTTTTGTGGTTATAGCCTTTAAAATCAATATGGGTGTTCAGTGGATTCTCCAACAATGTTTCGAATGGGTAAATAAGAGCTATATGGGACTTTCGAGAGAAATGGAATTTCATGCCGATGAAATCAGTGCTCATGTAGCAGGAAGTACACCTTTAAAAACTTCGCTTCTGCGTATCGAATTTGCCAGTAAATCACTTAATAATGTGATTCGATTCTATCAGGAAAAATCACAAGAGAAGATCTATGGTCAGAACCTTTACAATGAGCATCGTTTTGTGATGAATTTCACTGCACAAGAGACGGAAATCTCATCACAACATGGATTACCTCAATTATCACTTCAAGAAGAAGAGAATAATATTTCTACAAAACTAAATATTAATGAACAATGGTCTTCTCATCCGAGTACTAAAGATCGTATTGACCGTTTAGATGAATTAGGTATTCACCTAGAGAATATTGATCATTCACCAGCGAATTCCATTCTTTCAAAATTGGAGGAATATCAGAAGAAAATGACGTTAACTATATATGAAGGTAATATAGAAGTTGAAGGATGTCAGCCCATTTCAATGGCTGAATTTGAGATTTCTTATAAGGAAGATTATCAAAGAAATAATTTTTCTAAGTTATACAACGGCTATTATAATCTACACAACCCTGTTGAAATCGACCTTGAGAATAAATCATCCGTTCCCACTTTATTTGGTGACCTTTTTAATGATGAAGTGGTTACCCTCACAAAAGAACAAACCGTATTAGAGTCTGATATTCATGTATTAACAGAAATAGCCTATAACAATACTGGCATAAAAAAGTTTGAGTATGATGGGGAGCAATTCACCAAAAAGAAAGCGGGGAGTTTAATTCATTCTTTAAAAGAAAAGCTAGAGAAATTAAATGAGAAGTTGAGTGCTCATGATCAAATCATCTATCAGTATTTTATTAATAAAACAGATGATGCACAACTTGAAAATCTATACGATGAACTAATTAATTTTGACAACTTTACCAATGAGCAAAATAAACTCTGGAGTACTTTTAATAGCGAACTTGAGTTTATTCAGACCGTAAACACCATTGATGATGCAAAACTTGGTTTCTTAAATATCAAGTCAGAGAAGGCATTTAAAGAGTGTATTAAAGAACTTATTGATATTGAAGAATTGGTGGCTACAATACCTCTAGATATGAAAGAAAACTTTGAGATGTATGTGAAAGAAGACCTCGTTTATTTAGGGGTTGAAACCTACAATGAAAAGGATCTGAATATCTTACTGTATGCGGTAAACTCTTTCCAATACTTATTAAATAAGTTATATATGATTAAGAAGAAACAACTTCTTCAATATCAAATCGGTTTAGAAACTGGTGTAACTGTATAACTGTTGGGCATAAAAAAAGAAGGCTTCATTACCTTCTTTTTTTATGTCTATACTAAATTATAGACTATGATTTTTTTTCACCAAAATTCCACTTTGCTGTGTCTCTTTCTAATAAAGAGAAAAATAATAACATCAATAGCAAAGGTAATTGGATAAATATACCCAATTGTGCTCCACTGATAATGGGTGCCGGATTTAGCATTAAGATAAGAATGGCCATCAGCACATAACATAGCATTACTAAATATATGGCAGGAATCCACTCTCTGTACCTAAATACTGCAACAATTTTTACCACTGTAAAAATCACAAAGTGAGAACTAAACAGACCATACATATTTGTAAAGGATAAACTCGCATCTAGAGAATATTCATCCATAGGTAAACCCGTTATACTCTCCATTCCTCCGTCAAACTTAAAAACCATAATAATGGTTCTTGCTAAATCTCTGAGAAGAAATAAGAAGAAGAAGTATAATGCTATTTTATTCCCTTTATAATTATTTTGTTTTGGCGGTATTAAAGATTCAATGTTTAACTTCATAAATGATCAGATTCGGAAGTTACTTTTTCTTCCATTCGACTGTTTTTGATAAGAAACCTACAGAGACCTTAACTTCTAAATGGTCGTCCACTACTTTTACATCAGCATTGTACCATTCGTCTTTCTTGATAGAATAGATTTCTCCTTCATAATGGTCACCTTTCTTTTTCAGATCCCTTAAGATGACAGTTCCTACCTTCCCTTTTGGATTATGCGTTGAAGAAATTTTACCCTCTAAAACGTCATCTCCTTTAATTTCTACAATAGTGTCTTCTTTTCCAGTATTCCACTTTCCTTTAATATCTTGTCCAAAAGATATAAAGCTAATCATTGAGAAAATTAAGAGTGCGATAAATTTTTTCATTTTGTCTTTATTTTAAGGTTGTCAGTGACTTGAATAGATTTCAAATATAACTACATTAACGAAACATTGTTACATATTTTATAATACGTTAAGAAAATTAAAACATTTCATTGAATTAAATAACATTTTATACTACGAATTATTCTCAGAAGATTGAAATCAGACATAAAAAAAGCCTGATTATAAAATCAGGCCGTTTTCTTTAAACTTTTATCGTATGATATATTTGGTTTTTTATAAGAGATAAATGATTTCTTAATGCTTTTTCGTCTTTTTCTTTAATCATCTCTTTAGGGAAAAGGGAGCTACCCATCCCTACTCCTGTAGCACCAGCTGCAAAGAAGTCAGAGATATTTTCCTTTGTTACACCACCCGTAGGTAATACTTTTATTGTATTTAATGGTGCCAATACGTCTTTAATGTACTGAAAACCAAACTGTGAACAAGGAAATATTTTTACAGCAGAAGCACCTGCTTCCCAAGCTGTATATATTTCTGTAGGTGTCAATGCTCCAGAAAAGACAGGGACTTCTAATGATTTACATTTTGCAATCACCTCTACATTAACGATAGGAGTAACTATAAACTGTACTCCTGCCATCAATGCCTTCTCTAGATCATCCATTGAACAAACAGTTCCGGCACCAACATTTAATGAAGGATAATCATCTCTTAATTGAGCGATCAATTGTGTTGCACCTTCAGTATTCATCGTTATTTCCAAAGAAGAATATCCTGAAGAAATATAAATAGGAACTATAAAATCTACTTCTTCTTGAGATACATTTCTTAAAATTCCTACCACAGGAGTTTCCTCAAAAGCCTCCCATGAAAATGCTTTATTATTTTGCATATCTTTCTAATATTCTTTTCTGACCGATCAGTAATGCCTTCTCTATTATTTCTTCGTCAAAGACTAAAAGTTCTTGTCTTTTTTGAGCCACTTCAGCTAAAGCCAATTGGTATAGATTATTGATCTTTCCTGAAGCAGCCATACAGATAATTCCTGTATGATCTTTTAGGTAACCTAACTCATCTCCGATCAACAAACCACTCAAATAGTAATAAGACAACTTCTTATCTACTTTTGAGATCAAATCGTTTGCTCTAATCTTAAATAAGTATTTACTATAACCTTCAGTTGCTCCTAAACGAACGCCTTGAATAAAATGTGCTTTCGCTTCATCATTCATTTCGCCCGGTTCGACAGAACTACCAATGATACTTTCTTTGCAAAAAAGCTCGAACATTTCACCTGTCATAAAAGTATTCAGATCGGTATACTTTGAATCTTTAAATGAAAGGTGTTTGCTGTGCGTTCCCGGTAAAATGAGTACCCCTTCTTTTTGAATAGGAAGAAAAGAAGCCATACCAATAGCCTGTACTTCTTCTCCTCTCATCACATCATCACCAGATTTTGCTCCGGAAACCATGAGTACCGAAAGTTTACTTGAAAGCGATAACTTCTTGCTGAAAAGGTTATCTCCTCCTTCATTAAAAGGCATTTCAGAATATCCTAATTCCTGCATACCCATTGAAGACGTGATCATACCTGATGCTACAATAACGTTATCATCATCCAAGCTAGTTACCTGTGCCAGTTGCTCTATAAGATATCGAGAAAAGAAGTTTCCTCGATCAAACTTTCGCTGTGCACAATACTCATTGTACATTTTTTTGACGCCTTGATTGGTTTGTAACTCTTCTAAAACATCTAATGTTTCTGTATCAATTAGTCTCAAGCGAAAATTAGAAGTACCCCAATCACAACTGATAAATTTCTTTGGTATACTCATCTTATTATAATTTTTTGCTGACTCTTTTCTGAACTAAGTAATCATCCAAAGCAAACTTTGAACAGTCCATACTTAAACCACTATTTTTCACTCCTAAGTGAGGTAGATAAATGTCGTATTTCACTCCGTTTTGTTGCACCTCTCCAAATTCCAATGCCATGGTTACCTCTGCCATTGTTTCTTCACTCTCTGTAAAGACATAAGAAGCTAAACCTGCAGTAACATCGTTTGATTTCTGGATCACCTCTTCCGTTGTTTTGAACTTCAGAATTACCGCTACTGGTCCAAATACTTCATGTTGTAGTACGGCAGCCTTCGGATCATCCATCACAATCACTGTTGGCTTATAGTAGAAACCTTTTCCTTCTACCTTTTCACCACCAGTTAGTAACGTTCCTCCTTGAGCTAAGCAATCTTGTACAAACTGGTGTACACCATCTCTTGCTTTTTCACTTACTAGAGGTCCCATATCTGGGTTGTTTTCTCTACCAAAACCTAATTTTTTAGATTCTGCGATCTCTACAAAACGCTTTACATATTCATCGAAGATACCCTCCTGAACAAAGAAACGGTTAGGAGCTACACAAATCTGACCCGTATTGCCATATTTCACTCCCGTACCTACTGCTAAGGCATCGTCAATATTTGCATCATCAAATACAATAAACGGTGCATTACCACCACACTCCATCGAGTATCTTTTGATAGAGGTTTTGATACTTTGCTCAATTAATTTTTGAGCTGTATACGTGGCACCAATCATCGTAATTAATCGAGGAATAGTACTCTCACATAATGGAATACCCACGTTCTGTCTGTTTCCACATAACACCGTGATTACACCCTTAGGGAAACCAACCTCATGGGCATATTCCGCTATCATTAATGCTGATAGTGGTGAAATTTCTGAAGGTTTAATAATGATAGAACAACCTGCAGCTAAAGCTGGACCTAGTTTAAATCCAAGGTTTAGTAATGGGAAATTATACGCCAAGAAAGCGACAACTACACCTAATGGTTGATGTACCATTGTATGTTGGTGAGTTCCTTCTCTATCTGGAATTTCGAAATCTTCTTTTGCCAAGATTTCTTTCCCATAAAACTCAAGTGAATTAGTGATACTCACTACATCTTCGTCTGCTCCATCAAAAGTTTTTCCCATTTCATGAGAAACTACTTCTTTCAACAAGTCTTTATTTTCTAACAGCTTTGCTCTTAAAGCCATCATTTTGTCTACTCTCTCCTGAACTGGAGTTTTTGACCATACTTTAAAGCCCTCTTCAGCTGCTCTTAAAGCACATTCTGTATCTTCTTTCTCTGCCCAAGCGATGGTTGCAACAACCTCTTCATTAGCAGGACATTTTACATCAAAAGTATTTTTCGATGAAGACTCAACAAAAGCTCCATCAATGTATAGGCCTTTATGACCATAGTGGTTCAGTACTTGCATCTTTTTCTATTGAATATTTTTCTAAAAATTCTTGATTTACATCTACGCCTAACCCTGGTTGAGTTGGTATTCTGATTTCACCATTCTCTACCTTAATGTGATGTGTGGTTACATCATCTCTAAGTGGATTTTCTGTACGGTCCAATTCAATCATTGGAGCATCTCTAAACATTCTACCTGGGTTTTGGTCTAGGTTAGACACAAAGTGAACTGCTGCACTAATTGCAATCCAAGTTCCCCACGAATGTGGCACAATGTCTTTGTGATAAGTAGAGGCTAAAGTGGCGATACGTTTTGCTTCCGTTAGTCCACCTGTAGCACAAATATCTGGCTGTGCGATATCTACACATTCATTCTCAAATAATCGCTTGAAGCCATGTCTTAAATACTCACACTCACCTCCTGCAATAGGAATCGTCGTATTTTCTCTAAGCTTTTTATATCCTTGATAGTCTTCTGGGTGTACTGGTTCTTCAAACCAGCCTATATTTAAATGCTCTAATCGCTTACTAAGCTCTAAGGCTTCTCTATAATTGTAGGCATGGTTAGAGTCGATCATTAGTTTTACATCATCTCCTAGATGTTGATTTAGAAGATTGACATAATAGACATCCTTTTCTAAGCCTAAACCTACTTTCATCTTAGCAGCTTTAAAACCTAACTCTCTGTAAAGTTTGGCTTCTTTGGCTAAATCTTCCTCTAATGTTGGAGAATCTGTGAAGTAAAATCCTGTAGCATAAGGGTGAATTACTGGGTTTTTAACACCACCCAACAACACACTAACTGGTTGATTAAGTAACTTCCCTTTTGCATCCCACATACCAACATCAATAGCACTAATGGCAGCGTTAAAAATACCACTACGACCAAAGTCCAGTGATCTTAAATACATGATCTGCCATAACTTTTCATTTTCAAGTACATTTTCACCAAGAATAAAAGGCTTAAAAAACTCAATACCTGTTTTGATCATATCAGCTGGTCCATATCCTTCACCCCAACCGTATGTTCCATCTTCTAGGATAATCTTAACCAAGCATATTTTTCTAGAAGCATAATGCCATTGTGAGAAATAGAAAGGATTTTCTAATTCCTGTGAAAGTACATATGGCTGAATATCTATTATCTTCATGATCACTAATTCTTTTATTGAAATATTAAGCGGTGTATTACAAATTAGAGTACCCTAGAATACAGATAGCAAAAATTAAAACACCTAAACCTCCAAGTAAAATCTTAAATGGCTGATCAGCGTTTTTCCATTCTCCTTCTCTATACCCCCAGAAATTGCTAATGATTAGGGATAATCCTAACATCATCGGCCAGCCAATTACAGGCCCTAATGTACCCATCAATGCCGCTCCTTGTCCGTAAACACCCAGTGCAGCAAACCAGAAAAGACCAGCGATTACTGCCCATGTATATGCTTTTGTACTGTTAGGTGTAGAGAAGTCTCCCCATGAATTATTGGTCACTAACTTGTAGACAGCGAACAATAAATTCATTGCAAATGCACCAATCAATACTACAACCCAAGCCACTAAACTTGCATCTTTAGGATCTACGTTATATTTAGTTACTGCTAATTCTGCAACGGGTGCAGTATTGGAAAACCCAATATTTAAGAAAGCTGACAGAACACCACATGCTACTGCAATAGCTACTCCTGTCTGAATTGATTTCTTTGGTTTAGTTTCTACTTTTGGTGAAGCAACTAAAACATCACCATCTTCTTCTAACTCTTCTGATTCGATTGTTGCCTGTTGTTGTACTTTATCTCTTTTAACACCAGCAACAGCCGTAATTCCTACCCCTACTAATAACAATCCTACACCTACTAAAACAAGATTAAAGTTTTCAGGTAATGATTCCATCTGAAACATTGGAATTAACGATCCCATTGAAGCGGCTAATCCCATTACAATACCATATGTAATCGAGACTCCTGTGTATTCTACACTCACTCCAAAAAGTATACCTCCAATACCCCATAAGAAACCAAAAAGCATAGCCATTAGTAACACATTACTATCTGCTTCTCCTATAATGGTAAATGTCTCTGGAACTGCAATTAAAGCCCATGTAACTGGGAATAAAACCATAGCAACAAGTGCATGTACCACCCACCAATTTTCCCATTTCAAGGGAGAGATATGCTTCATACCTAATCCAAAAGTACCTTGGAAAAAGCTGGATAACAGGATCAATGTAATTGCTAGTATGTTCATTTATTTAGGTAGATTAATTTTGAAAAAATGAAAAAACAAAGAGTGACATTATCATATCACCCTTTGCACTGTGTTATTACAAATTATTCCAAATAACAGGCATAAAGACTGTCATTTCAGATTGTCCGCGATTGTTCCAGGTAAAGTATGGAACCATCTTTATTTTTGTTTCCTCAAATTCTGGTCTGTCAACTGTTGAGTACATGTCCTTTTTATCCTGATCCTTACGGATTAAGATTGGTGTTTCAATTGTTGCTACACCACCAAGAAAATCTTTATCGTAATTCACTTTTAATGGAGCTGCACCTTTGATATAAACATCAAGAATATTTACATCTTTTGGCAAGTCTGGAGTCTCTACACAATAAACTACAGGACCACGTTTTACAGCCACTTGGTTTCTTGCTTCTTCAACAAGTGGGTTTGCCTCTACCAACTTCACTTCCATTGGCATATCAATAGTGACAATATCACCTTTCTTCCACTTTCTGTTTACTATTGCAAACTCACCTTCAGTTACTTTGATATCCAACTCTTTATTATTGACCTTGATTGTTGTTCCTTCAGCCCATTTAGGAATACGCAACATCATATCGAAAGCCTCTTTTTTCGCCTTTTCTACGGTGATATTTACTTCTCCATCCCAAGGGTAATTAGATACTTGATTAAGAATCAAGTCCGAACCATCCTCTAATTGTGTCTTCAATCTGTTTCCACCGTATAAGTTAACAGCTACACCATTTTGTGATAAACTGTAGGCCCAATTCGATGATTTTGCAATAGTTCTTACAATGTTAGGAGGACAACAGAAACACTCAAGGTATGGCTCTCTTGTAGGTGTCTCTGTATTATGTTTTGTATAATCTCTAGATCCAGCCACCATTCTTAGTGGATTAGAATAGAAATAATCTTTGCCCTCTAATGAAATACCAGATAATCCACTGTTATATAACACTAGTTCCATGATGTCCGCATATTTCGACTCACCATGAATCCCCAACATTCTGTATGAGAACATTGAATTACACACATTTGCACAAGTTTCGTTATATGCCGTCATGTTCGGCATCATGTAGGCATCAATAAAGCCTTCTTCAATTTTATCTCTATGTGTAGACGCACCATAATGTGCTTGACCAACTGCACCTGTTACATACATTTTCTTTTCTGTAACATTACCCCACAATCTATCTAATGCATCTACTAATTCTTTTTCTCCAGTTTCTGATGCAACATCTGCAGCTCCTGCATAATAGTATAAAGCTAAAACGGCATGACCAACCGCCTCATCTGCTTCTCTAATCGCAACTCTTTCTTGCACCATATCACCAATAGGGTAGCCTTTAGTTTCATTCGTTTCAACTACAGGATATTTACCTCTATTATTGATGAATTGCTCTGCTAATTTTAGGTAGTTTTCATTTGAAGTTGTTCTATACATCTCAACTAGACCCATAATCTGAGTTTGATTGAAACCAAATCTTGCTAAACGCTCTTCGTTACTACCAAATGTTGCATATAAATAATCTGCATGTTTCTTTGCTACGTTCAAGAAGTTATCCTGACCAGTAACTCTATAGTGAATACAAGCAGAAGTTAGTAAGTGCCCTGAGTTATACATCTCATGGAACTTTCTATTTTCGTATCTATCTACGTTAGACCTTAATTGCACTTGAGTTTGAAGATATCCGTCATCCTCCTGTGCTTTTGCGATAATGTCTATGTAGCCATCAATTTCTTTTAACAGGTCTTTGTCTCCATTTTGGGCATATACATACATAGAAGCTTCTATCCACTTATAGAAATCTCCATCATGCCAGTGCATACCTTTATGCTTTCCTTCTTTTAAACCTGCTGCTATTTTGAAGTTGTTAAGTGCATGTCCCACATCACCAGTCAACACCTCTCCCATATAAGGGACCATAGAATTTTCAGCCACATCAAATTTGTCAGCCCAGAACCCTTCTGTCCATTTACAGTCTCCTATGTTGATACTCTTAAGATGAACATGAGGTGTTTTTTGCTGACCTAAAATTCCTTTTTCTTGTGCTGCAGAAATATTTGTTACTAATGCAGCGCAAGCCATAACGATCAATTTTTTCATAATAATAGATTGATTATTGCTTTATTATTATATCTAGTGCTATAAGCTTTGTTGTATATTACTACTAGTTTACAGTGTAAAATTACTAGCTGCTGCAGAGAATTTATTCTCAAAAATTATCCAATCACGGTAAAAAATTAGCATAAAAAAACTGACCCAAAATGGGCCAGTTTTACTCCTTCTTATTCTATAAGAACTTTCGAATTGAATAGATAATTAGTAGTTGTAACATGTAAAAGGTAAACACCCTTTAAATGCATAGTATGAAATGATTCTATTTTAACTTGAGATTTATTACTAAATGATTTTTCTAAAACAAGTTGTCCATGTAAGTCATATAACTGAACCATACCTTCTTCACTACTTGGTAAGGCAACATTTAAATCTTCTCCACGAACAGGGTTAGGATATACTTTAATCGATGAGCTTTCATCTATAACTGATGTCACTCTATTTGATGAAGAAGTATCATCCCAATTGAATTTTGTCGCATTCTGACTATTGCTTGTCGATGCAAACAATGGATTATTATTTAATGATTCATCCACCACTAAATACTTTCCATTTACTTTTCCTTTGATTAGTAGATAGTTATCAGAGACTTCGAATGTAAACTTTTGTCTATCAAAAATACCTGTGGCTCCACATTTAATTGGATCATTAGTTCCTGAAGCTACTGTAACATACTTTCCAGTACCAATAGACTGTAAAGCAAAGTACCCATCTGCATCTACTACTAAGTACTCTTCATTTGATGAAACAGATGACTTAGTCGCCTGCAATGCAGTTCCTGAACCTGCATTCACCGTAATATAAGTACCATCAACTGTACTTAACCAAATTGTACTTCCTGCAGTAGGTACATCAGTAACTCCACCGTTATTATCCTCAGTAACAGTTACTGAACAAGATGCAGTATAGCTACCATCATTAGTAGTTACACGAACTGTAGTTGATCCAGCTGCAACTGCTGTAACAACACCATTATTTACTGTAGCAATTGAGTTATTATCACAAGACCATGAAACTGACTTGTTTGTTGCGTTAGAAGGTAAAACATTTGCAGTAAGCGTAACGTTTTCCCCCGCATTTAAATTAAGATTATTAGTATTAAGTGATACAGAAGTTACAGGTGTAGTCGTATTACTACCTTCTTCTGTTAATTTAAGGTCATCAATATAATATTGTCCTCCTTGGTTATTCCAGAACCAAATACGGTAATCATTTACTGATGATGAAGTTGTAAAAGTAATGCTAAGTTGATTATATGATATTGAAGTGAATAATGCATTTTCAATAAAAGTATTAGTGGTAGCATTCGTTACACCAAGGTAAACACTTTGTCCTTGGCTTTGAACTTTACCCCAAGCTGTTAAAGTGTAGGTAGTATTAGCAGCTAAAGATACCACCTGATTGATCGAACCGTTACCGTTAATATAGCCTGCTTTCGATCCATTTCTACTGTTGTTATTCACAATAGCTCCTCCACCTTCTAAGTTCCAATCTGATTCATCTGAAAGTTCGAATCCAGGATTATCAAGCAAGTTATCATTGATAAGAACAGTAACTGTAGCTTGATCTTCAAAACTACCATCAACGGTTGTCACCTTAATGGTTGTTGTACCTTCATTCACTGCTGTAATAACACCGTTGGAAACCGTTGCTACATTGTTGTTTGATGAAGACCAAGTAACCCCTTTATTTGTTGCATTAGAAGGAACTACATTCGCAGTAATTGATTGTGTTTCCCCTTTGTTTAAGCTTACTTGATTAGTAGAAAGGTTTACTCCTGTTACTCCAACATCTGGAGTTTCTTCTCCCTCTCCTTCAACAATTTCAAAATTATCACAAACTGCATCGTTTGCAGACCAGAACCATAATCTGTAAGTAGCTTCTGTTGCTCCTGTGTTTACAGTAATACTTCCATTTGTGTAGTTCGTCGAATTGAATTCATAATTCTTAACTAATGTATTCGAAACGGCTTCGTTTAAACCAAAATAAGCTTTACCACCTTGGCTTAATACTTTTCCATCTACAGAAATAGTATAAGTTGTATTTGCCTTTAATGTAATTATTTGAGCAACATTTCCGTTCGTTACTTGAGCAGCATAATTACCATTAGATACATTACTTTGAACAATAGAACTTAAACCAGAACCTGCATTCCAATAGTTCAATGAACCTTCTTCAAAACCTGGGTTACCAATATCACCAACACCTAATACAGGGTTGTTATTTGTACCTGATTTCTCCCAAACTCTTACATAGTCTACATACATTGTTGTAGGCATTCCTGGTAATTGAGCTTTAGCATCTGCATCCGTTTCAGGGTTTACCGCATTGTTTCTGTTGTTGTAGAACTCTACAAATGGCTTTCTTAAACCCAAAGATAAAGTAACGTTCATTGGACGGTACCAATAAGTATTTGGCTTTCTTCCAACTTCAATACCATCAACATACCAAATGATTTCCGTCTCATTTACTTCACAACCATAAATATGGTAGTCTTCCGTCGGATCCCATGGTGCGCGGTACTTATTTAATTGCTCATCTGGATAAGCTTTTGGTCTTCTCCAAACGCCTTCATTACCTACTTTTACTACAGCATGAAGGTTATGGTCCATATCTCTGATATCATCCTGATGACCTTCGTACCAGTCAAACTGTTGTAATTCTACTACATCAATTTCACTATAAACTGTTTTTCCATTCCCTACTGAGTAATCAAAGTTTGAATACAACCAGAAAGATGGACAAACACCTTCACCGATGTCAGCACCTTTAATTTTTGCTTCGTAGTATCCGTATGTAAAAGTCTGATACGATTTTAAAATACCAGATTTAAAATAGGTACCACCATCAGAAGCATTGTTAGGGTTCTGACGCATTGTTAACTCAGCTGCACCATTGTTGATTTGCACATTCTGAGCATTGTCCCACTTCCATGCCGTGGTATTTGGAAGGTTTCCTGTTCTGATCCACTTCGACCAGTCGGGTGTTGCTCCGTTGAATTCATCTGAAGCACTCCATTTAATTTCCCACTCATCGTTGGGATTTGACGTTTTGATTGGTTTTTGTGCATACGCACTTGAAGAGAGCACCAAACATAAAATGATTGATACCAGTTTTGCCCAGGCCTTGGGCAAATTTTCATTTAGTTGGTCTTTGATCATAATTTAGACGTCTTGATTATACAAGGCTATTCAGCTGGTTTACAAATAGCTACATGCACAATCGTGGTGAATAATTCATTTCAATGACAATTTATGGCTACATAGAAATTTTAAATAACTGATAATTACCCTCTTATAATCAATTCTTAACCTTTAGTTTTCACCATAAATAGAAAGCAAAAAAAGCAAGGTCATTACCAAAAAGTAACGACCTTGCTGTGCTTCATCAGTTCAATTATAACTATGGTCTCGGGTAGAAACGCATCAATTGAATATTATCAAGATAAATTACGTATGTTTCCTCACCTGTATGAGCAACTTTAATGATTAAGTTGAATGCATCCAATGGGTTGTTAACTGAGATTACATTCTCAAATGTATACCATTGATCTTCATCTAATGATCCAAATGGATGAGCGGCTTCTTGCCAATCTCCACCTTTGTTACTTAAGTGAATTCTAACGTTTGTTTCGAACCCACCTGAACCAGCTGCAGGAGATCCACCATTTGCTTCAACAAATACATCATACTTCATCAACAATTTGTTGTTTTCATTTTCAGTAAAGTTGAACGTATGAGGTGCACCAGCTACATAAGTTGAAATTGCAGAAGCATTTGCTCCTGAACCACTAAATGGTCCTCTTGAGATTTTCAAACTTGAGCTTCCGTCTGTTGCTTGAGCAGTAGAAGTTTCCAAAATATCTGGAACAAAACCACCTAACCAAGCTGGGTCTCCACCTACATATGAAGTAGCAGAGCTTTCAAAGCTATAGTTGTAATCCGATGCTTTTAATAGATCGTCTTCAACATGCACTAACTCTTCATCTTCGAATTGTGGTGCGATTGCTGCATCTTGTGACTCTAATTCAGTACCTGAATAAGTAACTAATACATCATCATCAGTATAAATCAATTCGCCATCAATTTCTAATAATACTGCACTTTCGTTTTGTGGATTAACAGCTGCAGCAGTTACTTCAGGAGTTAATATAGCACCAGCAGCAGTAGTAATTTTCACTGTGAAATCTTCTTTGTTTACTGAATTAGCATTCAGACCTCTAGAGAAGATTACATTTACTTTTCTGTCTTCATCGTTGACAACCTTATCCAATGTAAGTGGTACTGACGAACGAACACACTTCACAAAGTTCGCTACATATAAAGTATCTGAACTGTTTGGTTGAGGTCTTGTAAAGACTGGGGCAAAATCATAAGTTGCATCTAATGTTACATACTTTACATCGAAAGTACCATCTAAAGCACTTTGTTCTAATAACTCAGCGCCAAAGAATTCACCTGCTACTACAGTTGGATTACCTTCTGCAGTATATGTAAAACGTAATACACTACCAAATGGAATCTCTGTTGGTGTTTCAGGAGTCATGCTTACTTCATCTCCTAAAGTACCATCAAGATTAACAATGTTGGCTTTGATTGTCTGTAACTGCACTGCAGGCATTACCGTAACAATAATTGTAGTATCAAGAACATTTGTCTCTCTTGCAGTAGTTTCAGTACCTACATAAGCATTGTTTTCGAATTCTTGATGTAAAGTCACCTCCCATTCTCCAACCTGAGGGAAAACACCTCTTACTTGTGCATCTTCAGGGTTACCTTCCAATATTGTACCTTCCTCAGGGAAGATCCATTCTCTTGAAACTACACCTTGAGAAACATCTGCAAAATCAATATGCTGATTCATATTAATGATGTTCTCGTTGGCAGCTTGCGATATTTTTAGAACACTGTGGCTTGGAACTTTAACCACAGGTTTGTTTTCATCTTCTCCACATGCACTTAACAGAAGTGCTATCAAAGCGAAAAGACTAAATCTTAAATCTTTAATTGTACTCATTATTGTGATGTTTAGAGTGCTTCGTTCGATTGAATTTCAGCAGATGGAATAGGGAAATAATCGTGTCTTTCTGAGTCGTAGAAGTTGTAGTTGTTTACAAAATCTGGACGAACTCTACCTTCGATATAAAGAGGTCCTTGAGTAGGGTTTTCTCCTGCTTCTAATCTGATTACTTCATCGTTGTGATGACTAGTAAATACCTCTTTTACAATACCCCATCTAATAAGGTCTCTCCAACGAGTATTCTCATAAGCTAACTCTAATGGTCTTTCTACCATTCTTAAGTGAGTTCTTACATTTTCAACACTTGCAGGAACTACTTTATAATTACCATGCAACTCTCTACTGACATGTAATTGAGGAATACCTCCATCGTTAGCAATGTAATCTGAAAGCGTTACAACACCTGCTCTCTCTCTCACTTTGTCGATATATTCGATAGCTACTGTTAAGTTACCTTCACCTTCAAGCATTGCTTCAGCATACATTAAGTATACATCCGATAATCTCATGTGCTTGTAATGAATTGATGATCTCCATTCCGGATCTTCAATATCTAAGTGGTACCAGTTAGCGTATTTCTTCACATAAGAAGACTCACCAAAGTTCCATCTCCTTGGAACATCTGCTTTTAATTTCTCTGCAGTTTGGTTGTAGTATAAACCTTCAGCATCTCTACCTGCTAATGTCGCAGTATATCTTGGAGAGTGTGCTGTAGAACCTGACACTGAGTCTGCTGCAAATAACTCATGAGCCCAATAAGTACCCATTAATACTTGCCATCCACCTAAAGAGTAAGGACCGTACCATCTTGCTAAAGCGTTAGATTCAGCTCCTGAAGAATCATCGGTATCATCAACATAACTTGTGTTAGCTGCACCTTCGTTTACTGAACCGTCAAATGGAACTTCCATAATAGACTCTGAAGTATAGATATAGTCATGTCTAAAGTTATCACCATAGTTTGGTAGTAAGCTATAAAGACCTGAATCCATTACTTCCTTGAATTCTTCAGCTGCTTTCGCCCAATCCTTGTTGTATAAATATACTTTACCTAATAATGTATTGGCCATACCCCAAGTAGCTTTACCTAAAGAAGCTTCTTCTCTTGTAAGTGGTAAATTTTCAATAGCATACTCCAAATCAGGAATAATTACTTGGTTGTTTACCTCTTCCATTGGAGACAATGGAATATTGTGATTCTGTGTTGTTGAAGAAGTTCTAATTACAGCCTGACCGTAAGTATTTACTAATTCAAAGTAGAAAAATGCTCTTAGGAATCTTGCTTCTGATAAAAGTTCAGTTTTTCTCTCATCAGTAAGTGCTTCCATTGTAGGGATGTTATCAATTACTTGATTACATCTAAAGATACCATTGTAACATTCTGCCCACTTGTTGAATACAGGAGTATCGTTATCAGAAATTGAGAACTCTGTATAAGGGAAGTGTCTTACCCAGTCGTTCGTACCACCCATATCACTACGAATCATTTCGTAAGTGAGGTTACCACCACTAATCGATTGGAATTGTAATGCTCCGTATGCTGCTGTTATTGCGCCTTCCGCGTCTGCTTCTGTTTGCCAGAAGATCTCGTCAGTAATTGCATTTGGGTTCCTCTTGTTTAAAAAATCGTCATGGTTGCAAGAAGAAAATAGCAAAGACAATGCAACTACTTTGAGCTTGAGTATATTTTTTAAAGTATTCATCTGTATTATACTTTTTAAATTAGAAACTTAGTTGTGCACCAATTAAGAATTGTCTTGATACAGGGTAGTTACCTCTATCTACACCTCTCATTAATAAACCATCACCACCAACTTCTGGATCATAACCAGTATATTTTGTGAAAGTGAAAGGGTTTACTGCTGATACATAAATTCTTGCTTTAGAAATACCTGCTGCGTTGTTGATTACTCTACTTAAATCATAACCTAAAGTCATTGTTCTAATTCTAAAGTAAGAACCATCCTCAATCCATCTGTCAGAAAATGCTCTTACATTTTCATCTTGTCTGTTTAATGATAAAGGAATATCTGAGTCAGGGTTTTGAGGACTCCACATACCTACCAAGTCAGCGTGTCTTGCTTCTGCGTAAGCATAAAGTTTTGCACCGTTAATGATTTCTGCTCCATGAGAATAGTAACCTTGAATGAAGAAATCGAAACCTTTATAACCTAATGTTGCTACAATACCTGATTCGAAATCTGGCATACCTGAACCAGCATACACTCTATCGTTATCATCAATATTACCATCACCATTTTGGTCCACATATCTAATATCACCTAAACGAGCATTAGGGTTGATCGCTTCTTGGTAAGCTACTAATTCCTCTTCAGTCTTGATTACACCGTCAGTTTGTACTAGGAAGAATGATGCTGCTTCGTATCCTTCTGCCATAAATGTAGTGTAGTCCATCCAACCGTGTGTAAGTGATGGTCTACCACCTGGATAACCTCTCTCAACACCATTTAAACTAGTAATAATGTTCGTGTTTTTAGTGAAAGTCATACCAAGGCTATAGTTTAAACCATACTCCGTTTGGTTCTTGTAGCTTAATGATAATTCAATACCTTCGTTGGTCATATCACCAGCATTCAATGTCATTGTTCTGTAAGTCTGAATCTCTGAATCAGGTCTTGTTAAGTTAACACCTGCTGATAAAGGAAGTTGTTGACCTAAGATCATGTCTTTCTTATCGTTTTGATAAACGTCTGCAGTAAACTGTAAACGATCGTTGAACATGTTCATGTCGATACCAATGTTTTTCGCTACACTAGTCTCCCAAGAGATATCAGGATTCGAGAATCTTCTTTGCGTTAAACCAGGAGTTAATACTTTACCTGAACCGTAGATATAGTTAACACCTTGCTCGATTACTGTTGATGCGATATAAGGGTTGTTACCTACTCTGTTGTTACCTAGCTCAGCATAACTTGCTCTTACTTTCAATCCACTGATCCAATCTACATTGAAGAAGTTTTCTCTATCAATATTCCAACCTAATGATACACCTGGGAATACATCAAATCTGTTCTCAGGGTTAAACTGTGAAGTACCGTCTCTTCTTAATGATACTGAGAATAAGTACTTACTGTCATAGCTATATTGGAATCTACCCATCATACCTACTAATGCTGTTTCATTTAATCCACCTGTAGGGTTTGAAACTGAAACTGCTGCACCTGGAACTTGAACATCGTTATTACCGTTTTCAGCAAATGTCATGTTAAGACCTGTAGTTCTGTTAGTATACTGCTCAAATGAGTAAGTACCAGTGAAGTTTAAGTTGTGCTTACCAAATGATTTGCTATACGTTAAGATATTTTCTAATGTGTATCTTTGGTTCCATACATAATCATCGTTTAATCTTGCCTGAGGTCTAGAAGCTGTAGGGTTGTAGTTTCCGTTATAATCCAAAACAATATATTTTGGTTGGAATTGTGATCTTGTAGAATTAAAGATGTTACTACCCGCTCTAACTTGGTATGTTAATCCTTTTACAAACTCATAAGATGCATTGAAAGCAATGTTTAATCTCTTGATGTTTTCTAAGTCAGTGTTTGATAAGATACCTGATAAGTAACTATAAGTAATCTCATTTTGATCTGGAACTTGAATCACATCACCATTTGTAGGAATATCTTCAATAGGAGTATTCCAAGGTCTTTGTCTTAAGGCTTGCTCATATAGACCCCATGGCTCTCTTTGTCTGTTTTCGTTTTGGAAACCAATCGAAGTAAATAACTTGAATTTATCCTTATTGATTGATCCTGTTAATCTAGTCGCTAATCTTTCGAAACCAGAGTTAATCAAAATACCTTCTTGGTTAAAGTAGTTGACGTTAGCGTTAACTAATAAATCACCTTTTCCTGATGATACGTTTAACTCATAGTTTTGAATTGAAGCGTTATCATTCTGGATAGTGCTGATAAAATCTGTATTATTTTCTAATGCTCTTGGGTTTACTGCTAAAACTGAAGATTCAATACCTGTTGCTTGAGCTCTTAACTCATCGTAGTAGAATTGTTGGTGAGTATCCATTAATTCTGTACCTGAAGTAATGTTTTGAACACCACCCCATGCTGTAAAATCTACTTTTACTTTTCCTGGATCACCTGTTTTTGTTGTGATTAAGATTACACCGTTTGATGCTCTAACACCATAAACTGCTGCAGATGCACCATCTTTTAAGATATCAATTGACTTGATTTGAGAAGGAGCAATATTTGGATTTCCTTGGTAAGGAATACCATCTACAACATATAATGGCTCTCTTGATCCTGCTAATGAACCTACACCTCTAATTTGGATGTTTGCTGCTTCACCTGGAGCACCACTAGCAGCCTGAACATTTACACCTGCTACTTGTCCTTGTAATGCTGATCCTAAATCTGGAGTCGGAACTTTTTCTAAAGCTTCAGATCCTACATTATTTACAGCACCTGTTACTTCTTTACGCTTTTGAGTACCATAACCTACTACAACTACTTCTTCTAGTAATTCACGGTCCTCTTCTAATTCGATATCAAATGTAACACTCGATCCAACCTCTTTTTCTTGAGTCAGATAACCAATATAACTGAACACTAGTATATCTTCTTTTTGCACAGTGATACTAAAGTGTCCATCAAAATTTGTTACTGTACCGTTTGTAGTTCCTTTAACAACAACATTTACACCTGGTAAAGATTGTCCAGCACTAACAACAGTACCACTTACTATTACTTCTTGAGCAAAAGCTGAAGTAAATACCGCAAATAATAGTAGTACTGACAGGCAATACTTTGGTATTATTGGTGGCTTCATATTTAGTTTACTTGAGAATAACATAACTTGAAACTTTAATGAATAGAATAGAAAAGAGCTTCCTAGGTCAAACTCTTTAAAAAAATAGAGTTGAAGAATTTGTTTCTTACATTACAATATTAGCCAAGTATTGACTCTGCTTATGTGTAAGAATTACCCTTTAGTTGCACTTATTTAACCTGTGTGATTCTGAGTGGTAAATTTTATTCATAATTGATACTTATGATCCATAAAACGACAAAAAAAGTACCCATAAACTCAAGGCTTAATGGGTACTCCAATTCAATTAAACTTAATTTATTCTACTGATTCACACCATTTAGAGACAAAATCCCCCAGGTGAAGCTAAGACGATAATGTTGTTTAGACATTTTATATTTATCTTGTGTAACGGATAGTGTTCCTCCTATCCCTGCCTGCTGGCAATGAATATTTAATGTATAGAAATTATCTTCTTCTAGCTCATACTGGTGTCGAGCTGTTTTAATTTTATCTTTTGAATAAGGCCATACAGAAAATTCAAAGCTATCCTCTGATGCGATTTTCACTCCACCTTTACTCTTCGATGAAGTTAATTTAAGCCACTTCGTCTGTGTACGATTACCATTCTCTTGAGGCTTCACATAAGGATAAAAAGCATCTGCTGTGTTAAAGCGATACACGCCCATATTCACTGCTCTTTTTCTATCTGAATAGGATTCAAATGGACCATTTCCGTAGTATTGCAAAGCATCCATTTCTTTGGATACTCCTGCAGTCATACCAATAAGAATAGCATCAGGAACGCCTTCCTTCTTTTCAAGCTCTAGGTTAACACTAAGCTGATCATTAACCAAAGCATAAGAAATGTTGATCTCTACCTGATCTTCCAGCTTTTTAGTCACAATCACTTTACCATTTTCCTTTTGCACCTTCTCAGAAGTCCATTGGTCTTCAATGGATCCCCAATACTCTCCCGATTTTTTCATCGGCCTAAAACTAATACCTCTAACATCATTATCAATTGGAGGTCTAGTAAAGTTAAGTTGTAACGGTTGGTACAGCTGTTCAATACCTTTATACTGGTAAGAGATGACCTGACCATTTTCTTTACTTACCTTAATCAGTACGTCATTACCTTGAATACTGAAAAATGTATCTTCTTCTTGAATTGTTCCTGTTGCCTTTTTCTTCTTCTTTTGCTTCGCTGCTTCTTGAATTTTCAGTTGTTCTTGAGCCAACTGATGTCCTTTTGCACACCATAATTGATCTTTGCTCTCAAACATTCCAAAATTCAACCAATAATCCTTATTCCCTTTTCGATCTATACTGTAAAGAGGAATTGTAAAGATCAAGGAATCTCCTGCAGGAATATTTAAAGTAACTTCAGAAGCTCTAACCACTCTTCCTTCCTCTTGAATTTCATAAGAGAAAGTATATTCGGAAAGGTTTGTAAAAGCATATCGGTTATAAATCACCACTTCTCCTTTAGCAACATCCGACCATCTCACCTCAATAGGTTGAAATGTATACTTCATCTCCAATGCATGAGGATGTGGATTTAAATAACTATCAAAAACACCATTAATACAGAAGTTTTCATCATTAGGAACATCTCCAAAGTCACCTCCATAAGCTAAAAAGTCTTTGCCATTTTCTGTTTGGTTGATCAAACCTTGATCTCTCATATCCCAGATAAAACCACCTACAAGATTTGGTGTCTTTCGGATATAATCCCAATAGTCTCCCAATCCGCCCATAGAATTACCCATAGCATGCATGTATTCACATAGAATAATAGGCCTCTGGATATTTTTATTTGTAGACAAATGTACTATTTGTGCATAGTTTGGATACATTCTACTCACAACATCTACAAAAGAAGGGTCTGTTGGATTCGCCATAGAAGGCCAGTTTTGAGAAGTATACCCTACATTATCTCCTTCTTTATATTCAGGATGTGTTGGGTCTCCTTGTGCTCCTTCATAATGAACAAATCTACTCGGATCAAAATCCTTAATCCAACCTGCTGCTGCTGCAAATGCAGGACCAGTCCCCGACTCGTTACCTAATGACCAAGAAATAACACATGGTTGATTTTTATCTCTTTCTACCATTCTTGTGATTCTACTCATCATTGATGGTACCCAAGAAGGTTGATATGGAATGTAACTACCTAAATGATGACATTCTATATTTGCTTCGTCCATCACATACAATCCATACTTATTACATAATTCTAAAAAATAGGGATCATTTGGATAATGAGACGTTCTTACTGCATTTACATTAAAGCGTTTTAATAACTGAACTTCTTCTTCAAGATCCGCTCTGCTAATTGCTTTTCCTTTTGTTGGATGATGATCATGACGATTCACACCCATAATTTTCACAGGTTGATTATTCACCAACAGTGCATTTTCTGCATTGAAAGTAATCTCTCTAAAGCCAATCTTATGACTTCTTGACTCTATGACCTTACCTGATTTATCCTTTAATGAAAGAACTAAAGTATATAAATAAGGTGTTTCTGCAGTCCATAAATGAGGTTGAACTACTGTCGATTCTAACAAAGCAAATTTAGGCAAGTCCCTTGGAGGCCATCTTTGCTCATAAATTTTCTTTGCTCCAACAGACAGTTCGTTATCCAACACCATTTTATTTTCCTCATCAAATAACTTGGCTGTTACCTTGTAATTCTCTAATTGCGATGGAGAATCTTCTACCCATAATTCAGGTCTAATCTTCAGTTTCGCTTTTGTAAAATCATTATTGAAATCAGTTTTTACATAGAAATCATTGATAGATATTTTAGGTTGAGCAAGTAACATCACATCTCTGTGTATACCACTTAAACGCCACATGTCCTGATCTTCTAAGTAACTTCCATCACTATAACGGTAAACCTGAACGGCTACCTTATTTTTTCCTTCTTTTAAGAAGTTTGTGATATCAAATTCTGCTGCCAAGCAACTTCCTTGAGAATAACCTACTTTTTGTCCATTCACCCATACATAGAAAGCAGAAGTCACTCCACCAAAATGAAGAATAATCGATTGATCTTCCCATTCTTTAGGCACTTTAAATTCTCTGAAATAAGACCCTACTGGGTTCTCTCTATATATTTTAGGAGGTAATGGAGGTGTCGGCCCTTTCCAGTCATATACCAATGTAGTATCTAAGATATTTGGTGTGAAAGGATAGGTGATATTCGTATAAATCGGTTGACCGTACCCTTTCATTTCCCAATTAGAAGGCACCTCTATGTCATCCCATTTCTTCCCATCGAAATCAACATTCATAAAGTGTTCAGGCTTTTCCTCCACTTTAGGAACAAACTTAAATTTCCATGTTCCATTTAGAGAAAGCATTCTTGATACCTCTCTATTACCTTCAAGAGCATCTGATTCATTTTCAAAAGAATATGAAGCCACTCTTGCTGGTAATTTATTGATTTCAAAAACATGTTCATTTTCCCAATCTACCTGTGCATGACAGACAAAAGCAGAAAATAAACTCACAGAAAGAAGAAAGATTGCTTTTTTCATCATCAGTTAAACCTTATAACTTCAATAATCTTTTCGTATATACTTTCCCTCCGATGTTTACTTTTACGATATAAACACCATTTGTTAACGATCGTACGTCTACTTCAGTATTAGGAGTAATACTACTTTCCAACACCACATTGCCTGTTGGGTTTAAAATAGAAATATCTACCGGTCCTTGAATTCCTTTTAGTCTAAAAGAAGAAGACGTTGGATTCGGGTATAATTCAATATTTTGTCCTAAATCGATATCACTAGACGTAATTTGATCTACAATCTGAAGGTCTTTGATTGATGTCGTTAAAGTAATTGTTTCTTCTTCATTTTCTGTAGAAGTGAAAGACGCTGTTATTTCATAATAATGTCCGTCATCCAATTCCGAAGTATTTTTCACATTTTGGATATTGATTAGAGAAGCAGTTTCCCCTGCAGCCTTACCAACTATTAGTGCTTGTGATTTCCCTACTACCTCAACAGACTCTCCATTTTCATCCATCTCATGTAATTCAACTTCAAGGTTTGAAGCCGCAACAGAACCACTTCCCGCATCAAAATATGAAATAAAATTAATGCCATCAGCTTTCGCAAATTCAACATTCGAATACTGATCTTTATCTGCATAAATTTGAGATTTTGCTTTCCAAACTCTCACATACTGACAAGCCATTTCTGTAGGAAACCCAACAGTAGTTGTAGAATCTGGAACGGGACGTCTTGAACCGTCTTCAATATATTCCACAAATGGAGCTCTAAGACCCATTGAAACGGTAATATGCATTGGTAAATGCCAGTACAAGTTTTCTTTACGGCCTCTTTCAACACCATCCACATACCAGAAGATAGAATCTACTCTACTTAATACACCATAAGTGTGATAATCTTCTCTAGGATCAAAATCTGCAATCCACTTATTTTGAGCAATTTCCGGCGTTTTATGAGGTCTGATTTGAATCAACTCACCATTTTCTCTAGCAACAGCGTGAAGGTTCATATCGATGGCTTCAGGTCCTTCCCAATCGTTGTTTTCAAAATCCCACTCTTTTTGTGTTAACTCTACAACATCGATTTCTGAATATTTGGCTTGTCCATCTTCAGTTGGATCGGGTTGGTTGATACTGTATAACCAGAATGCTGGAGATACACCAGGAAACCTATCTGCTCCTTTTATCTTTGCTTCAAAATAACCGTAAGTAATCGTTCTATTATTTCTAATAATTCCCGATTTATAATATAATTCTTGATTCGAACCATAGTTTGTATCTCTTCTATGAGTCTCTTGAATCATTTTTATTTTCAGCTCATTATCTTCTACATAAGCTAATGAAGGCTCCCAAGACCATACTCCCCAATCGTTCGGATCATTTTCCCACTTTTGAGTATCTAACGATTCAAATTCATCAGATTGGTTGTCATCTAACTCCCATTCTAAATGTCCATGAGAAACAGGAGTTTGTGCAGAAATATGGTTTATGAATGCTGCTATCATTAAAAATAACAGCAGCATTTTTGTTCGTTTGTTTTTCATTATTCTAGTTTAGTTTGTAATTGTCCATTCTATCGATATCATATTTTTCGAATTGTCTTTTTAGCTGCCACAATGGACGCTCTAAAGTCAATTCCCACTCGTACAGTAGTTTAAAAAGTTCTCTCACTTTTTCTTTTTCGACGTAAGCAAGGTTGTTTTTCTCAGAGATGTCTTCTTTGATATTATACAACTCGGCTGGTCTATCTGAGTATCTTATTAATTTCCAGTCACCACTTCTAACAGCTGCTCTCGTTTCTTTTTTCCAGAATAGATTTTCATGCGGTGCTGCAGTATTTTTACCATTGATATATGGCATTAAGTTCACACCGTCTACGTTCACTAGATCTTTTACATCTCCACCACCTGCAGCATAGAAAGTTGGAAGTAAATCGAAAGTACTTACAGGAAAATCAAACGATGAGTTCTTTTTGATTTGCCCTTTCCATGACATCAAGAATGGTACTCTGATTCCTCCTTCTAAATGATTTGATTTTGTTCCTGATAATGGGAAGTTAATTGATCCATTCTTATCTGATGGACCACCATTGTCGTTAGTATAGACTACAATTGTATTTTCAGTTAATCCTAATTCTTCTAGTTTATCTAATAATTTACCAGATGCTCTATCCATAGCCCAAGTCATAGCTGCTAATTCTTTTCGCTTACCATGTAAATTGGGAAATCTTTTTAGATCCTCTTCAGTAGACTCCAATGGGGTGTGCACAGCGTTATAAGACAAGAAGATAAAGAAAGGCTCGTCTTGATTTTTCTCTACAAACTGAATCGCCTCATCAGCAAAAATATCTGTTGCATAACCATCTGGCTCTTCGTAGTTCCCAAAGTTTCTTTCCATCTTTTTATCTGGATGTGGAAACTTATCATAAGCAAAGTAGCTTCTGTCACCACCTCTGAAACCATAAAACTCGTCAAACCCTCTTTTATTTGGATGGTATTTATCAGCATCACCTAAGTGCCACTTTCCATAGAAAGCCGTTTTGTAACCTAATTTCTTCATGTAGTCACCCATCGTCTTTTCATCCAACGGTAAGCCCATGTCCACATCTAATAATTTTGACGACTCACTCATGTAGCCCGGTACGTTATTTTCCTCGTATCCGAACTTTTGTTGGTACTGACCAGTAATTAAACCTGCTCTTGAAGGTCCACATACCGATGCAGTCACATACCCTTGTGAGAATATTAAACCGCTTTCTGCAAGTTTATCCAAGTTAGGCGTTTTGATTTCTTTACTTCCATGAAAACCAAAGTCTGCATATCCACCATCATCAGAGAAAATCAGAATGATATTAGGCTGTTTTTTATCCTGTGCATACAGCTGGTCGATAGATAACAGAATAAAAAGAGTGAAGATCCAATATAATTTCATATGTAATACTTTTTATTTTTCAGATGAAAAAATTTATAATAATTGTAATATTCTTTCGATATATAGCTGATTTAAAGAAGAGTAATAGTGATGATTACATAGCCATTCTGTATTCCCTTGGTGTTTTACCAATGATCATTTTGAATTGCTTATTGAAGTTCGTGATTGAATTAAACCCTACTTCATAACATACATCAGAGATCTGATAATTTTTCTGTACTAATAATCTGCTAGCATTTCTAATTCTAACTTCATTCAGGTATTGTTTGAATGATTTATTAGTTACTTTCTTAAAGAATCGACAAAACGAGTTGGATGTAAGGCATGCAATGTCTGCAATCTCTTGTAAGTCGATATCCTTCTCATAATTATCAGAAATATATTTTAATACTCTGTCTAATCTCTCTTTATTAGAATCACCTTGTTGTCTCATATCTGATGTTGACAACTGATGAATACATTTTGAGTTGGCTAGTTTTAATAATAAGCTCAATAAGAAAATATTCTTTTCAGCTGAACTTAATTGTTGACAGTTCATCAATTCCTTCTCCAAAGATTTTCCAAACTCTTTAGAAAAAGAGATTCCGTATTTTGAATCACTTAACATCTCATTGATACAAGCAAACACTGGATTATCAAAAGTGTTTGGTCCCATAAAAGACTTATCAAATTTGATCACAAGGTTGCACATCTTTGTACAGTCATCATTGTTCTTCCAAAGGTGTGGAAGATTAGGACTGATCAAAACCAATTGACCACTTTCAAAACTTGAAACATGATCCCCTACAAATCTCACCCCGCTGCCTTCCTTTATATATATAAGTTCATACTGTTGGTGGTAGTGCCAAATTGTTTCGTGACAAGGTTCGTTTTTCTGAGCAATAGTGATAGCGTTGTTTACTTGTTTTTCAGTGTCTTTAAATACTAATCTCATAACTTCGAAAATTTAATTCTCTTATTAGAGAAGGTGTGTGATAATTCATTTCAAATAGTCAAATAAAAAGCGGCTAGTGTTTTATGCTTTTCATTTCAAAAAATCATTGTTGACATTGTAAAACTCACACTTAAAACTGAGGAAGTATTTAAATTACGTATCAAAAATGTTGTTTTCGGTGTCATTTTGCGTCCAAAAACACTATTTAAAGCATATGAGACTAATATTTACATTTGTGATACTAATGAAGACATTATTAGCATCATTTCTTCCTGGATTTTTATTCTGATCAGATATTGTCCAAAAAAAAACCTTATCGCTACCAAATAGCGACAAGGTTTTTATAGTATAATGTTCCTCTCTGAGACGAAAAACATCAGTAATATTCTTATATTTTAAGTGATTCTTTATCCTTTGTTCATGGTATCTACACTAGCTGAATACTTACCTGGTGTAACACCATACTGTTCTTTGAATAATTTACTGAAGTGTGTCCTATTCTTGAAGCCTGTTAATATCACAACATCGTTTACAGTATTCTTCTTATCTAATAGAAACTCCGCAGCTTTCTTAAGTTTGAAGGAACGTATAATATCCTGTGGAGTAGAATCGGTAAGGGCTTTTATTTTCCTAAAGAACTGACTGCGACTCATCATCAACTCTCTCGAGAATTCCTCTAAATCAATATTCTCATTTGACAGATTATCTTGTAATAGTTTAGACAAACCATCTAAGAATTGCTGATCGCTGTCTGATATTTTCTGTTTAGAGATTGGTAATGGCACCTCAGATTTTAAGCGTTCCTGTATCTTACTTCTATTATTTAAGATGTTTTGTATCGTAGCAACAAGCTGTTTCATCTCAAATGGTTTTGTAAGATAAGCATCTGCTCCAACCGACATCCCTTCTATCTTTTCATCACTTGAAGATTTTGAAGTAAGTAACACCACAGGTAAATGACTGGTCTGTAGATCGTCTTTTATTTGTCTACACATTTCAAGGCCATTCATCTCTGGCATCAATATATCACTGATAATAAGACTTGGCCACTCTTCTTCCAAAGCTTTAATACACTCTGCTCCGTTATTAAATGTCTTTACTCTGTAATGTTGAGAAAGAACATTAGAGACAAAGCTTCTCAGATCAACATTATCTTCAGCATAATAGATCAAACTATCTTTATTACGACCATCTTTAGTAATAAAAGATAAGTCCATGTTTTCATTCACAATTCGTTGCTTCTGATCATGGTCTTCCTCTTGTAATACCTCTTCTAATCTTAATTGACTTGGAGCATTTTCCTCAACTACACCCACTGGCAATGTAATTTCAAATTTGGTTCCTTTTCCTATTTCACTACTTACTTGAATTTTACCCTTATGAAGGTCAATAATCATCTTAGATAATTCTAGACCGATACCCGAACCCACAGAATAAACTTCTTTCTCATCAGATTGGTAGAACCTTTTGAAGACATGCTTCTGATCTTCTTTAGATATTCCGAAACCTGTATCCTCAATACTAAAACATAGATCCTCTCCCGAGAAAGAGTATGATATTGTAATTTCGTCACTTTCTTTTGTAAACTTAAAGGCGTTATTCAATAAGTTATTGATAACCATCTCAAGTTTACCCTTGTCAGCGCGTATGGTTAGTTGATTTGTTTCTCCTACCAGATTTAACTTCTTATTAGAATTAATTGCCAGTTGTTCAAAATCCTTTTTTACGTCAGTAATCAAATGTGTAAAGTCAAAAGCAGCTATTTTCAGTTTTAATAAATTTTGATCTGCCTTTCTCACTTCATGCACTTGATTTACTAATTGAAGCATCTTCTTCGACTGACGTTGAATCAAATCAATATGTTCATAGGCATCTTTGTTGTTCTCGAACATGTTCCTCAAAACATTAATAGGTCCATTAATTAATGTAAGAGGAGTTCTGAACTCATGAGAGATATTCATAAACAATTTCAACCTAGCCGCATCCAATTCTTTTAAACGAGAACTTTCTAAATGCTCTAATTTAAGCTTATAACGAAGTGACTTGAAACGTAATAAAATACCTATACCAATGCTTAATACCAATAAGAAAACAAACACATAAAAGATCTTAGCAAAAGTGGTATTCCACCATGGTTCTCGTATTTGTATTTTTAGGCTTTTTACGGCAGACCATTCGTTGTTTGCGTTCGATGCCTGAGCTTCAAAAGTATATTCACCAGCAGGAAGAAGGTTATAAGTGGCTATCTTATCTTTTGAAGAAGTGACTCTCCAAGTCGTTTCCTTTGGTAGCAACCTATAACGTAAGTTATGAGTATTGGCATTTCTAAAATGAAGAGAGATCAATTCAATACCTAATGAGTTTTGATCGTGATTTAGCTTAATTTTAGCCGTTTCATTCAACCTCTTTTTTAAAACTCCTTCTTCATCGTTAGCAGTAATATTCACTTTTGCGTTATGCACTCTTAAATCCCCAAACAATAACTGAGGTTGTTCAGAGTGATATTTAACAGCATATGGATCAAAATAACATAAGCCATTATTTCCACCAAAGACCATCCTATCATTTGAAAGTTTTGTGGAGGTAACTTCGAATGATGCCGGAACAATCCCTTCGTTAGTGGTGAAATTGATAATTTTCTTTGTGCGCGGATCTACTTGGTTAATGCCTCTATTTGTGGCTACCCAAAGACGATTTCCTTTATCAAATTCTATTGACATCACATCATTATCATCCAACCCATCCTTTTCTGTGATCTGATCAAAAGAAAATAAACCGTTTGATTCATTGATTTTAATCAATCCTTTCTCTAATACACCAATCCATAATTCATCATTCAAAGTACGACGAATACATGTAACGGAGTTTTCGTAGATGGAAATTTTATTATCCTTATCACGAATTTCTGTGACTTCGCCACCATCAGATAAGCTCTGATCATTTCTATATTTAAATCGAATCAGCCCTTTGCCATTAGTACAAATCCATAATACATCGTCTTTTGGGTCTGCATAAAGCATATTCACCAATAAATTGATATCATAACTGATATCTCCTAAATCTTCAACAAAATCTATATTTTTAATTTCCCCTTGGGTATCTAGTTGAATTCTATAAAGTCGGTCCAACCCTGCCAACCAAATATTTCCATGTCTATCGGTAGTAAATGCTCTTGCCCCTTCATCGATAATTTCCGGAATGTTTTTCACCTGCTTCCAATCAGAAGACAAGTTTTTCATTCGGAAAATCCCTTTTCTTCTACTTCCTCCCCAAATTGCTCCAAACTGATCTCTTGTAACTCTAGAAATTCTCTGATTATTGACTTTTGGATGTTCAAGATTAATGATCTGCTGTGTTCTTAAATCAACAACCTTATTTTCATTGGCATTTAAGGTGATGTAAACTTTATCAGGACCAAAAGGTAAAATATTAAGTACCTGTGACGATCGATTTTCACTATACTTCTCTTTTAAAGCCGAATATTTAAAAGTAGGTTGTTCATTAAAAAACTGAAAAAATCCCTGATTAAAGCTACCAATCCACCCACCCTTGTTTGTGAGAGCAATACTACTTAAACGCGTAAAATCATCCCTAAAGGTATGGAAAACAATACTTTGCCCGATATTTTTAACGTAAGATGGAGAAGGTATTAAAGCAACTTTATTATTATTTTTCATGAGCCAAAGCTCCCCCTCATCACTCAGCTTTAATTTAGAAAACTTCTGATTATCAAGAACTTTAGAGACAAATGAGATGGATTTACCCTCTTTATTATAGTTAAATACATATAGATCGAAATAACTAAGTGCATAGATCTGCTTGTTACCATCGAACGTCACATCAACACAATATTCTAATTGCCCACCTAATATATATATCTTCCGTCCTGTGAATGGATCAAATTGAATTAAGCCCCTGTTTGTTGCTAATAATATTTGGTCATCGACAAAATGAGAGATCTTAAATGTCTTATAATTTTTATTCTCAATTTTAAGAGGGTGTACCTTTTTTTCTAAAGCATAAGTGGTCTTATTAAACATCAATAAGTCACCAAGAATAGTATTACAAATGATGTAATTCTCTGTTTCCTCTATATCATTTATTGGAGTATTCTTTGTCTCTTCTAGTTCGTATAAACTTTCAAAACGATCTTCTTCGTATCTGTATAGTGTTATGCCTTTCTCTGTTCCAATAATGATGTTGTTCTTTGAGTCTTTGAACAGAGTTGTAATTCTATTACTCCCTAAGGCAGGAAAGTCCTCCTTAAAAAATGTTTTGAACTCATAACCATCATATAGATTAAGTCCTTTAAAAGTCCCTATCCACACAAAACCTTGATGATCTACCTCTAAAGACGTTACACCAAAGTGAGAAAGTCCTTCATTATAAGTAAGATGATTTGAGATATTTATACTTCTATCATTACCAAAAGCAGCAAGAGAAGTAATCATCATTATAACACAGGTAATTACAAATATGACGTATTTAATCATTGATTTCGACAGTGAAAAAATCATATTATATCTGAAGAATAAAGCAAACGCTCGTCTAGAATAAAAAATATATCAACCCTCTAAAACAGTAGAGTTTGACCCCAAATATGAATATAAAACATATTTCTCTTAAAAATAGGTTGAGGTACACATTCGGTAATTTTTAATCATAATTTGGATAAGAATAAGGAAGAAAAATTCGTGAGTTTAAAAGTACTTTGTAATTAAGGATTATTGTTATTATCAAATTTTAAGCTTTCTATAAATATGTATAGACTGACAATCGTCATGCTTGTCATTATTCACCTGATGGGTTGTAAACAGAACCATCAACAACAAATAACGAAGAGTGTGATACAAAAAGAACTACTTCCGTTTATATTACAATCAAGTACCCTCCCTCAGTACTGGCAACTCAACCATAAGTTAAGTGATGAGTTTAATAGCACTGCTATTGATACGGCCAAGTGGAACGTTCAAGGTATAAATAACTATAGTAATAATTGGAAAGGTAATGCCCCCTCACAGTTTAAACATAGTAATATATATCTAGATAGTGGAATTTTAGTGATTCAATCCGCTTGGGATCCCAACTATAAATTTTCTGAGGCGAAGTATAATGGCATCGCTTATGAAAATGTTACAACAGGCAAGATCTTAAGTAAGCATGATATCACTCATGGGTTTATTGAAATAAAGGCTAAAATCCCACCTTCTAAAATTTCTAATATCTTTGGTGTTAAAGGACAATTCAATGAGTTTCAAATCTTTGAACAATATGAAAGTAACTTCTCCTCACCACAACAATCCTTAACTTTAAATTCTATACAGTTAACTCAACAACCCATTTTTAATAAGGTAAATATCTTTAATTTACCTTTGGAAGTAGCACTTAGTAATGATTTCCATATTTATGGCTGTGAGTGGAATGCCCATGAAGTAAAGCTATATTTTGATGGGAAACTAATATATAAGACTCAGAAAGATCAACTGTTATGGTCTAAGCTCAATAATACATTAAAGTTATATGCAAGTTCGGAAACGAACCATAAAAAAGGATTACCAAATGAGACTGATTTACCCTCATACTATGAGATAGATTATATCAGAGTGTGGAATCCAACTTCATTTGCAAGCAAGTAGATTAGTAAAACGGAATATATATAAATAAAAAAAGGTCGTACCATTTGGTCGACCTTTTTTGCTTGTATCTAAAATGCTTTGTTAAAATGTAATTGTTTAAATAGATGTGTAATTTCTTTCGTTTGCTTTATTCTGTGTTCAATATAATTATACGCTATGAATTGAAGGGTGGTTTGGTAGAAAAAATATTATTAGTGGTAAAAAATAATTTTAGAATAACCGGAATATGAAACTTAATAACAGTTTAATGAAAAATGATCACTCAAAAACGGAGTATATATATGTGTAGTTCAATTAATAGTGATTATAACATACCCAAAAACGATTTTTTAATATCGATATTTTTTGCCCTTATCGATAATGCTTTGTTGAGATGATGATAGTTTAAAGATGTAAAGATTTTACAGCCTGATTCAGTTGAGTCAGGCTGTTTTTGTTTATTTCTTTCCGATGTCAAGCTAGATAATATATACCAGATACTAGTACAGTAAATATAATTAAAATACTATATATCAGATATTTAACATCATTATGTATTATATTAATGGAATGAAAACTCAAAATACATCATTATATCGTTCAAAAATTGAAGAGATTTTAGCATTTGGAATTCAATTCATCACCATTGTGTCTTTATTGATGGGTATCATTATTAATTTATAAAATTGCCCCTTATCTACCTTATGATTAAAGCATTTGAATAATTTCCTGCTCTAATAAAGGTCTAAAAACTAGAAACATCATTTTATGATGAATCAGTAAAACCAATAGCTCAGAATGACAGAATTAGAATTAATCATGGATCTTTTTAAGCATCTGGATCGTCAAGGTCCTGGAAGTAAGATATAAAAATATAAAAGGCCTACCCAACAGCTTGTTGAATAGGCCTTTATTATTTTTACAACTTATATAAGTTGTGGATTGTCTAGTTTGAAGTTAACAACTTAGATGAAGGCTTGAACTTCGTTAAGTTGATATCTTTAACAGCTCTTTCGTATTCCTCTAATGTAGGAGTTCTACCTAAGATAGTAGAAAGTACTACAACTGGAGTTGAAGATAATAACGACTCACCTTTCTTCTCTGATGAATCTTTTACAACTCTACCTTGGAATAAACGAGTTGAAGTAGCCATTACAGTATCACCTGGCTCAGCTTTCTCTTGGTTACCCATACATAAGTTACAACCAGGACGCTCTAAGTAAAGCATTTTTTCGTATTTCGTACGAGCAGCACCTTTTGGAGCATCATCGTCGAATTCGAAACCTGAGTACTTTTGTAATACTTCCCAATCACCTTCTGCTTTTAACTCATCCACAATGTTGTATGTTGGAGGAGCAACAACTAGAGGTGCTTTGAATTCTACTTTACCATGTAACTCTTCAATGTTTTTCAACATTTGAGCTAAGATCTTCATATCACCTTTGTGAACCATACAAGAACCAATGAAACCAAGGTCTACTTGTCTGTCGCCGCCATAGTAAGATAAAGGTCTAATTGTATCGTGAGTATAACGCTTCGATACATCTTCGTTGTAAACGTCTGGATCGGCAATCATTGGCTCAGCAATTTCATCAAGATCTACAACAACTTCAGCAAAGTATTTCGCATCTGAATCCGGAGTCAATGGAGGTTTATCACCTGACTTGATTTCAGCAATACGCTTATTCGCTTTGTTGATTAATCCTTGAAGAACCGCTTTTTCGTTGTCCATACCCTTCTCAATCATGATTTGGATTCTAGACTTAGCGATCTCTAATGATTCGATTAACGTTTCATCTTCTGAGATACAGATAGATGCTTTTGCTTTCATTTCAGCTGTCCAGTCAGTGAAAGTAAACGCTTGGTCAGCAGTTAAAGTACCAATATGTACCTCAATTACTCTACCTTGGAATACGTTGTCACCGCTAAATTGCTTCAACATTTGTTGTTGTGTTGCGTGTACAACATCACGGAAGTCCATGTAAGACTTCATGCTACCTTTGAAAGTAACTTTTACAGACTCAGGAATTGGCATTGAAGCTTCACCAGTTGCTAAAGCTAATGCTACTGTACCTGAATCGGCACCAAAGGCAACACCTTTTGACATTCTTGTATGCGAGTCACCACCAATGATGATATCCCAATCTGAAACAGTAATGTCGTTTAATACTTTATGAATTACGTCAGTCATTGAGTGATAAACACCTTTAGGGTCTCTCGCTGTAATTAAACCGAAGTCGTTCATAAACTTCATCAACTTAGGAATGTTAGCTTGTGCTTTCTTATCCCAAACTGATGCAGTGTGACAACCTGATTGGTAAGCACCATCTACGATTGGTGAGATTACCGTTGCTGCCATTGATTCTAACTCTTGAGAAGTCATTAAACCTGTAGTATCTTGAGAACCTACGATGTTCACTTCTACACGAACGTCAGAACCTGCATGAAGTACACGACCTTCTAAGTCTGTACCTACTGCATTTTTATTGAAGATCTTTTCTACTGCTGTTAAACCTTGACCTTCATGAGAGATCTCTTTTGAAGGAGCAAATACTACTGGTGCAGTTACACCTAAAGTTTTCGCAGCGAAAGATTGTAATTTCTTACCAAATACAACAGCATAAGAACCACCTGCTTTGATAAACTCAACTTTTTGAGGAGTTAAAGAAGCAGAGATATCGATTAACTCTTGGTCACCGTTGTATAATTTTTTCTCTTTTGTATTGATAGTTAAAACAGTACCTGTTTCAACAGAGTAAGCTTGTTCTAATACTGGCTCACCGTCAGCATCAACTACAACTTTACCGTTAGCATCTTTTTGCTTCACCCAGTTTTGAAGGTCAATACCAATACCACCTGTTACACCAACTGTCGTTAAGAAGATTGGTGAGATACCGTTAGTACCTGCAATAATTGGAGCGATGTTTACGAAAGGAACGTAAGGAGAACCAGGAACACCTGTCCAAAGTGCTACGTTGTTTACACCCGACATTCTCGATGAACCTACACCCATTGTACCTTTCTCAGCGATTAACATTACTCGCTTATCAGGATGTTGCTCTTTTAATGCAGAAAGAGCTGCTTGTTGTTCTTTATTGTGCTCGAAGATACACTGTCCATGTAATTCACGGTCTGATCTTGAGTGAGCGTCTGCACCTGGTGAAAGTAAATCTGTAGAGATATCACCTTCTCCTGCGATAAATGTTACAATTTTAATTTCTTCATCAACTTCAGGAAGTTTTGTGAAGAATTCAGCTTGAGCATAGCTTTCTAGGATATCTTTAGCAACAGCATTGTCTGCTTTGTACGCTGCTTCAAGACGCTCCATATCTGCGTCATAAAGGAACACTTGTGTCTTAAGTACTTTTGCTGCCGCATCAGCTATTGCTGCATCAGTACCTAAAGCTAAGTCTAAAAGTACTTCAATAGAAGGTCCACCTTTCATATGAGACAATTGCTCAAATGCAGATTCCGATGAAATTTCTTCTACTTTTGACTCACCTAAAATGATTTCTTTTAAAAATTTCGCCTTTACACCTGCAGCACTTGTTGTACCCGGTAATGTATTATAAATGAAAAACTTAAGAGAATCGTCTCGGTGTTCATTATTAGCATCTTTAATTTGTGCAATGACCTCACTTAATAATTCAGCGTCATCAATCGGCTTTGGGTGAAGTCCTTGAGTTTTTCGTTCCTCAATCTCGTTCAGGTATTCGCTATATTTGCTCATAAAAAAGTTTGTTAATTACATCAAGTTGAGATCAATAAGTCGCACTTATATTTTCAGAGTAAGTATTACCTATTATTTATCATCCCTCAATGACAAATCTCATGGTTTATTTTATTTACTGCAAAAATAAAGATTAATTTTGAAAATAACTCCTTGATAGTCTATTTATATAGTTTAATTATTTTCAAAGATATATGAATTAGCTTAACAATTAGGTAGTTTTGTTGAATTTTCTTTGTCATTGTCTCAATAAAACCAATGATTTGGAACTAAATACGAAGACGACATTTCTCAGATTTAAGAAGGCTATATCTTATGTAAGGTTTGCCTATATAGTCCCCACAATATCAGATCATTTCAGTCAAATTCAAAGTTTTTAATACATCTAAAAAATTAAAACCTCAACAGCAACGCCATTGAGGTTTATGTATGATGAAATGAATAAAATCTACAGTTACTTTAAGGCTACTTTTAGTGAAGTTCCTGGCTTCAGTTCTTCACTTCCGCGCACCAATAGAATATCGCCTTCCTTCAATTCGCCAAAGATTTCGACTTTATTATTATTGGTGATACCTTGTTTCACCTCGATCCATTCTACTTTTTCATGCATACTTTTTACTACAAATTGTTTTTCCATTGCCGTTACTACTGCTGTAGAAGGCACTACAAAAGACTTTGACTTCCTTTTTAGGGATAGTTGTCCCATGGTATACATCCCTGGTTTTAAAAGGTCAGCTGTGTTTTCATAAGTAAACTCCCATAACTCTGTTCTAGTCTCCTTATCAATACTCCCCGATTTTCTAGACAGCTTTGCCTTTAATTCCTTCCCCACTAACGCATCTGTTGTAAATACCAATTGATTTTCTTCTAATTCAAAATTGATATATGACTCCGGTACATACACCCTTACCCTCATCGTATCAACAGATTCAATTGTCAGTAGTTTATCCTGACTTGATGTTCCTGCAAAGTCACCTACATTGACAAATCGCTCTGTGATTATTCCATCAAAAGGTGCTTTTATTGTGAGGTAGGATAATAATTGACCATATGCATTGATACTCGCTTTAGTAGATTTCATAAGAGACTCATCTGCTAACATTTTATTTTTAGCCGTAATTCGCTCACTTTCTGCGATTACCCCATCCGTTTTTGATGCTTTTTCTATACGCTGAAATACATCTTGACTCCCCTCATAATTGGCTTTTGCTTCCATGTACTTTGCCTTAGCTTCTACATATTGAGCATTGATTTCAGGAGCATCAAGTACCAATAATACTTGCCCTTTTTTCACTTTATCACCGATATCTACCTTTAGTTGTGAGATATATCCCTCCATTTTAGCATGAATCGTTGCTTGATCAAACGGCAATACTTCAGCTGGGATAGATAACTTTTTGATCACCTCTTCAGTCTTTAATAGAAAGGCAGGTTTTGTTTGGTCTGCTTCAACTTTTGTGATTTCTTGTTCTTTCTGACATCCCATCAAAAAGGTTAAGATTAGCGAAAGGGAAATAAATGTCTTCTTCATTTTTGTATATCTTTCAAAGGGTTCAATTACCCGTTAGTGGCGATAAAATATTTACTGTTCTTGTCTTCTGGGTTAAGTGATTCACTCTTAAAATTATTCCCTCCAACAAAATTCTGATAGAGCAATGGTAGTATCACTAGAATACTAAACATGGATGCGGCAAGACCTCCAATAACAGCGACCCCGAGAGGAGCTATTTGATCTCCACCTTCTCCCATGCCTAATGCCATAGGAAGCATTCCCACCATCATTGCTAATCCGGTCATAAGGATAGGTCTCAACCTATTTTCAGCTGCGGTGATAAATGCTTTTGTATTCCCTGCTTTTCTTTCTTCCTCTGCATTCGTGATAAATAATACGGCATTAGAAACGGCTACACCTACAGCCATGATCATTCCCATATATGACTGAATATTAAGAGTATGCCCTGTCAGTATAAGAAATACTAGAGATCCCCCGACAACCATAGGTAATATAGAGAGTGTTGTCATAGAAATTTTAAATGACTGGAAACTTGCTGCCAACATCAAGAATATTACAGCGATAGCAATACCTAACCCTAATTCTAACTCTCCTAAAGTAAGGTCCAATAAGTCAGACTGTCCTCTTTTTATGATTTTGATACCCGAAGGTAAATCTCCTAACGCCTGAATAGAACGGTCTAAATCTTTTATTGCTGTACCTAAATCCTTTTCATGAATATTGGCTGTGATGGTAATAAAGCGTTGTTGGTTGAGACGATCATATTCTGCTGGTGTTTCTACATTTTTCCAGCTTGCAACATCTCTTAAAAAGATCTTTTTCCCATCTTTATTCGCTACGGGAACCGACTCAATATCCTCAGGACTATTCATATCGTACTGTGGATATTCTACCTGTACTTGGTAGGCCACCCCAGAATTAGGGTCTCTCCAATAATTTGGTTGGGTGAATCTGCTTGATGAAGTCGCCGTTACCATAGATTTAGAGATTTCCACGACCGTTAACCCTAACTTCCCTGCCTTTATTCGATCAATGTCGATCTTTATGCCGGGATAATCCAAAGGGGTAGTAATTTGAACATCTCTGTAATAATCAATTTGTTGCATTTGAGCTTCCAACTGTTCTGCTACTTTCATCGAAGTGTTAAGGTCCTTACCTAGTATCGCCACTTCTAATGGGTTGGTAGCTCCAAGGTTCATCACTTGATCCACTAAATCTCCAGGTTCAAAAGATAATTTAGCTTCAGGATATGCTTTTAAAAACTTCTCTCTCAAGGCTTCTTTGAAATCTTCAATAGGATAACCTGCTTCCTTCTTCAAATTAATTTTTACAACAGATTCATGGGGTCCGCTGGTCCATAAGTGAATTAAGTTGACAGGAAAACTTGATGGTTGTGTACCGATAAATGCAGAAGTGATATCGACATTTTCCTCCCCCACAATTTCTTTTGTGATACTGAGTAAGTCTTTGGTTGCTTCTTCTGTTCGCTCTACTCTCGTACCCGTTTTTAATCGTAACCTTACTTGTGCTTGTCCTGCATCCACCTTTGGGAAAATATCAAGACCAATCACATAAAACCCTATACCAATAATACCCGCAGCTACTATAAAATAAGAAGTGACATATTTTCCAGAACTACTTTTCATACTATTGATCATACCAAGGTAAGCCAACTTAAATCGATCAAAATATTTACTTTCATGAGGTGAAGGATCAAACTTTTTCATTAACCAAACAGCCATTACAGGAACAAAAGTCATGGATAATAAGAAAGAAGCAATCATCGAAAAACCTACAGCTAAGGCCATTGGCATAAACATTCCCTTCGGTACTCCCGACATAAATAAAGCTGGGGCAAACACTGCCAGAATACTAAACAGAATCAGAAGTTTTGGAGTCACGATCTCTCTACAGCCTTCTAATACAGCTGCAGCTTTTGTTTTCCCCATCTCCAAATGTCGATGTATATTTTCTATCGTAACAGTTGCTTCATCTACAAGCATACCGACAGACAAAGCCAAACCTCCTAATGTCATAATATTGATGGTCTGACCAATCATATTTAAACAAATCACACTCGATAATATGGCAATAGGTATAGTTAATACTACTATTAATGCTCCTCTACGATCACCTAGAAATAGCATCACCATTAGTCCAGTTAGCAATGCTCCGATGCCTCCCTCAACCATTACACTTTTTAATGAATTAATCACATACCCCGACTGATCAAACTCATAAGAAACTTTGATATCTGAAGGTACAGCGGCTTGCATTTCTGGAAGTGATTTCTTTACATTTTGTACGACTTCCCATGTAGAAGCATCTGCCCTTTTTGTTACAGGGATATAGACAGATCTTGCTCCATCAACTAAGGCATAACCAGTCGTAATATCTGCACCAATAGAAACATTAGCGATATCGTTTAAATAGACATTGGCTCCATCTCTAAAAGACAATGGTATTTTACCAAAATCATCTATATCTTCTATGACTGTATTTTGAGGTGTGATCTTCATCTCATCTCCTATACCAATATTTCCTGCAGGAGAAATGGTATTGGACTTCGACAAAGCCGTTACGATCTCTTCTGGAGTATAATTGTATCGTTTTACTTTCTCAGGATCTACTTTCACTATTACTGTTTTAGAAGATCCACCAAAAGGAGGAGGAGCTGAAACGCCAGGTAAGGTGGAAAACATTGGTCTTACTTTAAATAATGCTAAGTCAGCAATTTCACCCAAGGTTCTAGTATCCGAAGAGAATACCAATTGTCCTACAGGCACAGACCCTGCGTCAAAACGCGTGATAAACGGAGGCACAGTACCCGGTGGCATAAATGCCCTTGAACGATTTACATATCCTACCACTTCAGCAGCTGCCTGACTCATATCTGTTCCTTCATGGAATTCGATTTTTATCAATGCATTCCCTTGTACTGACTTGGATTCCACTTTCTTGACTCCTGTTACATACAAAAAATGGTATTCATAATAGTTCGTTACAAACGATTCCATCTGATCAGGTGACAAACCTCCATAGGGCTGAGCCACATAGATTGTAGGTGAACCAAAAGTGGGAAAAATATCTATTTTCATATTACGGATAGCAAGAAAAGAGAATATGGCAATCCCTATCACACCAACCATCACCGTAATCGGTTTATTTAATGATCCTTCAATTAGTTTCATATTAGTTTTTTATTTGGTTAAGAAATAGCTGAATATCACCTTTCACAACAGCAAGCTGTAATAATGATTTCCATGCAGAAGCATAAGCGTTTTTCAATTTTGCTTCGGCATCTAACAGGTTGTACTGAGCTTCGATCAGCTCAGTGTAATTCACTAATCCTTGTTCATATCTTGTTTGCATGGATAAGTAGGCTCCTTGGCTGGCTTCGTATTCTACTGGAACTTCTTTGGCAATGGCCAATGCTGTATTTAGACCTGTTCGAGCCGTTACCTCTTGTTTTTTAAGGTTATTTTCTACTTTTCTAATGTTTTCTTGTGAAGCTCTTACAACTGCTTTCTGCTGTATATTTTTGGTCTTTTGAGAAGCTAAATCCATGATCGGAAAAACCAGCTGTAATCCCACTCCATAATTATAACGCTGCATTCCCCAACCGTCTGCATGATTCACTGTTCCATCGTATGCTACTCCAGAACCTCTTGCGTAGGTAGTGCCCCAAAATTCTAACTTCGGTGTCCATGCTCTTTTAATTTCTGTTAGTCTTGCCTCATTGGCTTCCAATTCTTTTGTTACGATCGTTAATGTTGGATGTACAAACGTAGCGGTATCTGTATAAGTTTTTATTGCTGAAGGCAAATGATTAAAGAAGAAAGTGCTAGTTGTTATTTCTTTCACTCCATCAGACGATAAGTATTCCTTTAACTGTTCTTCTTGACTAACCAATAAGTTTTTTAATTGATATAATTGCGATTTAGATTTCGACAATTCTGCATTCACTTTAAGACTATCAACTGAAGGACGTATACCACTCTCAACTAATTTTGTTATTCTTGTGAGGTTGAAATCATTCCTTTCAATATTTTTTTCGTATGTCGTAATTAATTCTTTTGTTGAAGCAATTTCTAAATAATAGAATGCGACTTGAAACTGTATTCTTAGTACCTCATTACTTACACTAGCCAACTGCTTCTCATAGATACTTTGGTTGTGAGCAATTGCATTTTTACGTTCTCCAAAAGTAATCGGAGACCATTTTACCATCATACTAACACCCGAACCTACAGTACCTCCATAATTGTCGTCCGATGGAGGACCACTAATTGGTACATTATTACCAGGATAATTCATTCCTGTAATGTTATTATAAGTAGCAAAATTGGCATCATAGCCAATATCTACCGAAGGCAATAAAGTCTTTTTCTCCAAAGAGATTTCTTCTTTTGAAGCTTCCGCTAAAGCTTGTTTTTCTGCTATAGATGGAGAATTTTCCTGAGCTATTTGTAGTAATTGATCCAAATCGGATTGTCCAAATGCTGTGTTTACGGTAGCATATACAAGGGTGTATAGTACCAGCATCCAAAACCATTTAATTTGGAATTTTTTAAATATATTTCGCATCATTTTTCTTAATTAGTTACTTCTTTTACAGTAGTCTAAGAAGTACATTCGATTGATAATTTTATGTTTAATTGTTTCGGTATATTCTTAGTTATTTATCTTTTCTCAACATTACAAAATTAAAGCGTAGTAAAGGTTGTTTTGGTGTCCATTTGAAAAAAGTATGGACTATTTGAAAAGACCCTGTTAATGAGATTGAATATTTGTTAGATATTTAACTTTCATTAAAATTGAATTGATTTCATTTAGTTTAGATGATTCGTTATGGTTTAGATGAAGGTAAATACTTATTCTACCTTTCATATTCTTAAAATAGATCAATATTCCACAAAGAATATAAATTTGTAAGGTTGCTCACTTACACATTTTCCGATAAACTATTTTTTTCTATAGTTTTGGCTTACCTAATTTTTACACAAATACTTACGCAAACTATAAATTATCTCATTAGCACTTATGTTATACCGAATTTTCATTATTCTATTAATGATTTGGGGATGTTTCAGCTGTAGAAAAAAAGAGACTGAAACGATACTCCCTAATAACTTATCTATCCAAATTAATTGTCCTGAATACCTAAGAGGAGAGCAAAACCTACAACTTCAATTAGAGAATACTGAAGAGCAAGATGTCATTATCAATGAAATTCAGATTTCTTACCATGGTCAAGTTATCTCAAATGCTTTTCATTTTAATCATGGAATATATCTTATCCCTTTTAATTCATTGAAACTAGAAGATGGTTGGAAGGAATTATTGATTCAAGCCAACACTGTTAGTCCTTTTCACACCAAAAAGATTAGCAAAACCATAAAGGTTTTTATCGATAATTACTTACCCACAGTGATTGTAGAAAAAGGATTTGTCGATCATCAAAATACAAGTACTATTACCAAGAATGATATCGGAACAAGTAAGGTAACTGATTATCAAAGTACAGGATACCTTTTCTTTACAGATACTTTAGGAAATCAAATAGGCGATTTTTACAATATTGAAACAATAGAAGGAGATACTTTACATGTGATGATTCCGGATGGCTTGTCGTCTACCCAATTTGTACGTCACTTCTGTTGGGTCTATCAGCAAGACTATTATTACCAAGCCCATGATTTGTCATATGATCAATCCCAACAACGGAAAGTTTATGACATCCAGTCGAAGTATATCGATTCTAAGAGTGAAATAAATCTTCAGCTTCAGTTATCAAAGGCAAAAGCGAATAGAGATAAACAAGAATATATCTATGTTTCCCTACCTACTAAGATAATGGCGGCTCACCCTTACTTATCACAACATTATGTAGATAGAGATTATGATGGAATGCAAACCATTCTGAAATTTGAAAAATTCTCCTCTGAAGACATTCAAAATCTTCTTATTGAACAACCTGATCATTCTTACGTTTACCTTGCTTTTCATCACCTAATTAGTAATGATACGATAACAGTGACGAAACAAGATTTTAGAACAGATTATAGGTTCTTTGAAAAGGACAGAGATACCCCTACTTCAAGATTTGCGGTCTATGATATTTATACTCTACCCAATAAAAAAGTCAAAAGATACGCAGAGAAGAAATTCCTCTTGGAAGACAATACTGATTATTATGTTGGGTATTATTTATTAAATAATAGTTCTCCAATCCAAAACTGTGTAAGTGTTGCTATTCATAATGATAAACAAATTGCTACCTCTTATAGAGAAACATACCATACAACTTATTTATCAAAAGCAATATCCCCTTATCAAGAAGATAACATTGAATACAGTTTTTCTAAAGAACACTTTGTGATGCAGCATACTTTTGAAATAGGTCAAACACAGAACTATTTTGAAAACTACTACTATGGGCAAGCAAAAAATGGATTAGAGATTTATGGCTACTTCACCATAGAAAGTGGTACGGAATTAAATTTCAAGTTTAAAAATATTGAGGGATTGAAGAAATTAGAAGATCTTATGCTTCATCAAATCTATACCAATAAAGTGGGCTCTCCGTACTGTATGGTTCGTTTTTCTTCTGTCGATGATTTTATCAGGTTAAGACTCAAACAGCATCAAAACCCTATGTATAAAGAGAATGAGCTTTTCAAAAAGACATTGAGGAAAGACTTTATTAAAAACTAGTTAGTTGTTTTTTGGATGGTCACATCTAAAACTTGTACCTGAGCATTCTTGCCAATTCTATAGCGTTTCCACCAAAAAGGTATTGTAGCAGCGGAAATTAAAAAGAATGCTCCTGATTGTAATAGAGCAACGTCTTTAGCATAATGATTTTCACTGTCTCTAGAAGTTGCTCCAGACAATAAAAACCCTGCCCCAATAAGTGCAGTACCTCCTGCAATCAGTTTGGGAAATGGTCTATGAAACTTTATGACCTCAATCTCTTTAATCGGGATTTGGGTCATAGATTTTGATAGAATAAATGAAGAATCCAATACGGCATGTACTTCATCATGATAGACTGCTTCTGTGCCTTTCATCTTAAATACTATCTGATCTCCAGCATATATTTTTCTCCTATTGCGGCCATAATTGTCTACTGCAATAAACTTCTGGGCGCAAACCATTTCAGAAAAAAAGAAAAATAGTAATGTTATTAAAAGTGATTTCAAAGGCATAATGAATAGATTTTAATTTGACAGTTTGCTAACTTTTTTGACACTTTTTAAAAAAATATAGTTGTAACAACTTATACTATCAAAGAATTTGTAACTTCAGTTTTATATATTGAAATTTACTTTGGATATTGATTTTTTTAAGATATTCGAGTTTAAGCAAACTATACTAACCATCTGATATCATGCGTATTTATAGCATTTTCTTCACGCTATTGTTGTGTTTACTTAGTTCTTCTTTTACCTGTTTAGGAAGTAATAAATACCCTAGAGCGACCTTTGGAAGAAATACTACTTATAATGGTGAAGACCATTCAACATACTCTATTTTTGTACCCCGAAAAGCAAAATTTGTTGAAGTATCTTCCATCGGTTTAACCACTTTTGATACGAACGTTGGAATTTACGATAATGAAAATACCTCTTACTACAATACTATTGATTACAATAATGATGCGTTCAATACAAGACAGTCTTATCTCAAGACAGATATTGCCGAATATCAAAGTCAATATATCTACATACGATGGGATAAAGCCTATTATGATAATGAGAACTACCCTTGGGAGTTAAAATTTTATGATGAAGACAATAAGCTAATTGATGAAGTTGAACTACCTGAATCAGTCATCAGGTATGGCCGCGAAATGGAACTTCCTTCAAAATCATTCTGGGGAGAGGAACTTCATTATGAGCTAGAAACGCCTACCTCTCTTATTTTAGACCAAGAAAATAATCTACTAAGTAGTAACAATACTGAGGGTACGTATAAAATAAGAATCTATACTGAAGGCTCGGCTCAATATTCTGCCTATGATACGCTTGTTTCCATCTACAATAGAGTACATGCCTCTGGAAAACCCTACCCTGCTTTAAATTATAGTGAAGAAGAGATCTTTACTAAAAAGGATCTTCTCAACCTACTTAACATTACATCTAATGCAGAAAACCCTTTAAAGTTATCCTCTAACAATTATAACGTAAGTATTGAGGGAAATGCGTTTCGACTCACTCGTTCCTTCAAAAACTCTGATATTCATATAAGAGTAGAAATAGATGAGAGTGAGCATTTTGCCCCTCTTTTCGAAAACCTCTACATTCCTGTTACTATGACTAAGTATAATATCTACTATGATGACTATTATGCTATTAAGGCCATATACGATAATATGAATGTGAAAAATTGGGAATCTAATCAATGGTTTAATGAAAATAAACCGGCCACTAGTTGGTCGTCTCACCTCAGCTTTAAAGAGCAACGATTGGATGATTATTCTGAATGCCTTTTCTTATATAGTATTTCATTAACCGACGACAATACCGAAGGGGAAATTCCCGAAGAGGCTAATCAGCTTCAGCACCTTTCGACATTGTATGTACGTAGCCTAGCAAATGTTCCTAACTTTGACAACCTTTCTCAATCGTCTTTATCTAGAATATATATTGAGCATTCTGGTTTCGATCATTTATCGCTACAACAAGAAGGGTGGAAAAATTTAAAGACGGTAACACTCAACTATCCCAAAAGGTTAGATGCTTCTTTTGCCAATTGGATTGGAAAATGGACAAGTTTAGAAAAGTTGGAAATATTAAGAGGTACACTTACAGAAATTCCTGATGAATTCTATCAATTAACAGCATTAAGAGAACTTGATTTAAACTCTAATCCATTTGTTGATTTTGATGAGAAGGTCAGTCAATTAACACAACTAAGAAAATTAGAATGGGAGTATGCAGAGGGTGACCTCCCTAAAAACTTTGAGAAAATCCCAAACTTAAGTTATCTAAATTTATCACATTCATTAGATAGCTTATTGCCCTTAGAAATTACACAATTAACCTCTTTGGATACTCTTGTTCTCAATTATTGCAACTTTGATGTTCTTCCAAAAGAGTTTAATCAACTCTCTAATCTTAAATCTCTTAGCTTGAGTAATAATTATATCTCTCATGTGGAAACCGATCTCACCAACCTTACTCAGGTATCTTCTTTAAATATTGATAGAAATAAACTGAGCCTTGATGAGTTAGATAAATTTAGAACAGCTGCAGAAAATGCAACCTACCTAAGGTATAATTATCAATATAACGAGAGAATACCTATTACTATCGATTCATCAAAAATTAGTCAAAATAAGATTATTATCCATGTGCAATCTGATAAACCGGGACGCTCGTATCAGTGGAAATACAATGGATATTATACAATTGATGGTGCTACATCTAAGAGCTTTACAGTCAAAAACTTTGGGGAGACAAAATCGAGTGTGTTCTGCGAAGTAAAAGATGATTTCTGGACAGATATTACTTATCAATCAGCATCCTATTTTAAGCCACAACGAGATATTAAATTGATCGTAAAGAATATCCCTGAAAATACACCCGAAGGAGTGAAAATACATGCTGTTGGTAATATCACTAATAACTTATATTACAAGGATACATACCCACTAGAGTACAACGAAGAGCTAGATCAATATGAAATTATACTCAATGAAAGATTAGGAAAAGTGACTTTTCAATTCTCTAAAGGTAAGAATGATGAGTTTGTTGAAGTCAATCGCTATGGCAATAAGTTTACAAGAACATTTAACCCTGAGACACTCACAAACACAGAATATGTGATTAGTGATATTGTGGCATGGAACTATGCGTCTCCTTATTGCCTAAACACTATTAATGTTACCGCAGGAGTACATCTCACACCTAAGCAAGGAATTAAAAAGTACCGCTTTACTGCGAATCAAGATATGACGATTCGTATCTCTTCTTATAAGCATACTTTTTTAAATACTTATTTAGAAATCTACGATGATTGTAATACTGGTGGATACCTATTAGGATGGAGTTCTAATCATGAAAACTCATTACAATCACAGTTGGATTATACTTTATTCAAAGGGCAGTCCATTAATATTGTTTGGGAAGATGAAATGACAATGGCAGGATATGACAGTCAGTTTGAATGGGAGCTTTCAATCCTTAATGGTTCGAAGTTAGAACAAACAGACCTCAGTACTTCCTATCCAAATATTAAAAGTTTAGGCAACTATTCTTTAGATCTAAAAACTGACAATGACCTTCCTTTACAAGCTGAAGTCATTTCAGGTAATGCTATTATTGAAGATAACATCTTAAAAGTAATCGGTCGAGGTAATTACCAAATTCGTTTTTATAATGAAGGAGATAAATATTACTCTCCTTTTGAGACTGTTAAAAGCTTTTCGTTAGCCTATATTAAAGGTCACTACTATGATCTATCAAAGTTGATAACAACGAATCATGTAGGTGTCTATGAAATCACTGAAGAGTTTTCAAATGCTGATGAACCTGTACAGATTGAATTTTCGGGTGATAATATTACCTATGAAGCACCCTACCTTACTATTCATAAAAAAGGACAGTTTCAAGCACATATTTCTACATCAGTACTCTCTAATTACACACCCCTCGATGAGACCATTTATATTACAGTAAACTCAGATTATTCTGAAACCTTGGATAATTTCTTTGAAGAAGTAACAACTACAGGGTACTATGATCTCCCGAGTATTATTAGATCGAAAGGTTTCGCTATCAGATCATTAAATGATCATGCTGAAATTGAAGCCTTCTTTAACGTCACTTCTATCAAAATTAATGAATTAGCAAAAATTGAATTAGAGCTTTCAAAGGCTGCAACTAAAGACCGCTTTAAAACATCGGTTTCCTACCTCTATTACCTAGAAGAATCTCCAAACGAAGGAAAGCCTGATACTGATGAAGGAGACAATGATAATAACGGTGGTGAAAATAGTGAAGAGGATAATAGTGGAGATGATGATAATAATGAAGAAGGTAACAGCGGAGATGGTGATTCGAATGAGGAAGAAACTAATCCTGATGGAGGAAATAATGGAGAAGTAACAAATACCATAGACACTTCATCCACTCAATTTAGTATTTTCCCTAATCCGGCAAATCATATCATTTACGTTCAAAATGATGTCATAAATACTGCGAACTGTTCTTTATTCCTTTCAGACCTTAGCGGAAAGAGTATGGAAATCGATACTCAAATTTATGATCAGAAGAATGTAATGATTGATATTTCAACACTGCAAACTGGAGTTTATATTCTATTGATTGTAGATGATCAAGGAAGACTTTATTCACAGAAGATTATCAAAGAGTAATCCGTTAATGTAGCAAGAAAGTTATATATTTTTGGCTTTCACAATAACAGATAAATACACAAAAAAACGCCTTATGTAACGAAATACATAAGGCGTTTTTTATTGAAGTTTTTACCTCTTTATTATTCTTTGTCTTACTACTGTATGATCCTCCAATACTATCTCTATCAAGTATATACCTTGGGTAAAATCTGTAATATTGTAAGCACTTTGTGGTACCTGAAAAGATTTTATCAGTTTACCTTCTAAAGAATAGATTATTAGCTGTTGATGAGTGGTGGTTACTTTAAATTGGTCACGCACTGGGTTAGGATAGACCACCAATTCATCTTCTAACAGTTGGTCAATATTGGTCACTAAATTATATTCCCACTTGGCATATAATTCAATATCACCATAACTTCCTGCAGGAATTGAGTGCTGTTCCTCCAAGAAAGTTGCGTCTTTATACCATCCTTTAAAGTCGTAGTTATTCCTTTTCGCTTCAACAAAAATTATACTATCAGAAGCAATGTTGTAAGACCTTGGATTATCCTCATTACGGTATTCATCATGGTAAATAATATGATATTCCGCTATCGTAAATTCAGGGTACAAAGTAATATCTCCTCCCACAGAAGGAATAGCTGTGATTTTATTTTCCAATTGCTCTTCTAAATACCACCCTGAGAAATCATACCCCATTTTCACTGCATCATTTAATGGTGTATTAAAATCATACACTGTAAACTTTGATGGATTATTTGCTTCATAGATTTCCTTATCACTGTAGTAAATCGTGTACTCGTCAACACTGAACTCAGCATATAAATCTAAATTTCCAAGGTTCTCTTCTGTTACCGCAACTACTTCATCGGTAAAGTCTGGATTTGAGGACCACTTGATAAATGTAAAGTCTGCTTTTGTTGCCGGTGTTAATACTAACCCTAAATCGGCGATAGTTACTGTCTTTGGGTTTTCATGAATAACCCCTTCCATATGATGATAAGTAAGAGGGTATACCACAGGTGTAAGTAGAGGATATAAATCGATATCATCATAAGAGCCCTGCTCAATATTTTCTACTTTCTCTGTGAATTCCTTATCCGTGTACCAACCTTCAAAAATATAGTGTGCCTTTGAGATTTCAGGTAAATTAAAGGTTGGCGTATTAATCGTAAATTCCGACGGGAATTTATCCGTATCGATACCTTCTTCTACATGATATTTAATTTGATACTTTTTCAGTCCTCCAACCGTAAAATCAAATGATTTATTTTCTTGAATATCTTCAATATTAATCTCACTAGGAATCACTTCGTATCCCTTGGTTTTAGGAGTGATAGTAAAAGAGTTTCCTTTGTTGGCCATGAGCGTTGTAGATTGCGAATCTCTTAGCTTTGAAACTAAATTGACATCTCCTGAGACTTCGTAATAGTATACCTCACCTTCTGGAAAATTAAGATTTACCTGTAGCTCTGGAATCTTATTATCTCGATATGACATTAAATTACCATAAGGAATATTATCTCCAGATTCGCTAATTAATTCATCCAACACATTACTCTTATAGGTCTTATAACTTATCCACTTTGTCGATTGACCATACACTGACGATAAACTAGGATATGGTAAATACAACATTGTTGAGAATGTAAATTCTCCGATATATAGCAAAGTGGTCGGCAAATCAATAACAGGGAAATTATTGTTATGATAAAACACTCCATCTTCCAAAAATTTTAATCCTTCAGGTAAGTTGATATCGATGATATTATTGTAATCGAACACATTATCTTGCAATCGAGTAAGCTGACTATCTTCCTCCTCAAATTTCACTTTCCATAGGTTATTGTTACTAAATGCTTCATAACCAATTTCCCTTACTGTGTTAGGAAAGTATAACTCTTCTATATCATTTCCTCGAAAAGCAAGAGGTCCAATCCATTCAATATTCTCTCCTAATTCTAATTCTTTAATCTCATTACTTAGAAAAGCACCTTTCCCTATTGATTTTATATTTTCTCCTAATTTCAATGTTTTAATCCCTAAGCTACTGAAGACATAATCACCAATACCTTCAATAGGTTGCCCATTTAACTCATCAGGGATAATGATATGTTGAATACTCTTATTAGAGAAGTACTCTACAAGCACATTATTTTCTATCCTCATATGATTTTCATCTAATGTAATTGTGTCTTCCACTATAAAGGTATATTCTAAATAAGGCTTCGCTTGATACTCTCCTTTAGGATAAGTATAGCTCCCTGCCTTCCAATAACCTTCGAATGTTGGATGCTCAGGTAGGTGAAAAGGTACCCATGGATGTGAAGTTGAGTAACTCAATTCATTAAACGCTTTACTCTTAATATGTACCAATGAATTGGGAAGTTCGATCGTATCATAAGCATTTCCATAAAATGCCTTTTCACCAATAGAAAGTAATCCTTCATTGAAATCTATAAAGGCAATTTCATTATCCTTAAAAGCAAAATCTCCAATATTTTTCACAAAACTTGGTATCGAGATCGTCCCTGAAATCTTGTTTCCTTGAAAAAGTTCACTACTGATTTTTTTCAAATTTGTTGGTAAATAGAGGACTTCCAATTCATTATCCATAAATACACCATCGCCCAAAAGAATATCATTGTTCTTATAAAGAATTTCATTGATACTATTCCCTTGGAAAGCATAATTACCTACTTCTTGTATGGAAAGTGGTAAAGTCAGTTTTTCGATCTTATTGCCCCTAAGGAATTCTGTCGGTATACGGTTAATTCCTTCAGGGAATACTAATTCAGTAAAGTTATTATTTTTAAAAACCCCTGTGCCTAAAGAAACTACTTGATCATTAAATATTACAGTACTTAGGTGATTTAAAGCAAAGGCAAAATCTCCAAAATCAGTAACATTGCTCAAGTCAACCTCTTCTAGGTTACACCCATAAAAAGCATAATCACCTATTTTTTTAACACCCGAGGGTAATACCACTGTCGATAAACTTTTATTATTCTGAAAAGTGTTAGGAGCAATTTCAGTCATCCCTTCAGGTATGACAACTGCTTCTAACTTTGCTCCACTAAATGCTCCATACTGGATTTCTACTAGTGTTGACGGTAAGGTAATAGAAGTAAAACTACTGTTCATAAAGGCTTCCCTTTCTATCACTTTTAATGTCTCCGGTAGTTTGATTTGATCGATCTTACTGTACCTAAATGAACGTTCATAAATCGTATCATATTCAGAAGATATTTCAATGTATTTGGCACTGACATTATTAAAGAATTCTTCTCCTACCTTCGTTACTTTTATTCCTCCAAATTGGGCAGGGAGAAAAACTCTATCATAATACATAAAGTCTTTTCTATTCAACTTCGAAAGTACCCCATTATCATCGATAACGACATCATCTAATGTTAGTGTATAATCTTTCGCCCCATCAATCAGAATATAAGAACGATTGTAGTTTGCACTGTACGTAATTTCCTCTAAAGGTTCATAAATCTTCCCTGTTTCCACTTCCAACCAAATACTCGTCCCGTCTAATGGTTCAGGCATGGGTAATGACTTCAATTGACTATTATACATGAAAATATTTTTATCAATTCTTTTTAAGGCTGAAGGTGAAGGCAAGTGAAATCCTTCGTACAAACTGCTTCCAAAAACACCTTCGTGTATTTCTTCTAAACTCTCGGGGAGTATCACAGAAGTGAAATTATTATACTGTAATGACCACTTTTCTAAAATCGTCACTGTATTTGGAAGCTCTATACTTACTAAATGCTTATTACGTAATACATTCTCCCCTAAGATTTTGACTTCTTGATCCTGTAGTATTTCAGGTATAATTAACTGTACATCGGTTAAATCTGGGTAGACTGTCACCAAACGTCCATTGACTATTTCAACATCTGCATCTGTTAATGTATATGGAACTGAGGTGTCGATTGGGGGGCGTTCTTCTACTGATTCTCTATAGCTATAAGTTACTGTCAAAGATGGCGTTCGCATACCTGGAGGAAAAGCATAACTACTCGTATACCATAGTTTTCCTTCTGTAGCAGAGTGAGGCAAAATGAAAGATAAGAATTCATTATTAATAAATGCACTACTTTTAATCTCTCGCACTTTTTCATTGAAGTTGAGGGTGTTCTCACTTAATAGATTTGACGCAAAGCTTCTTTCCCCTATCACTTCTATATTTTCAGGAAAAGTAATTTCTGTTAGTCTATTACTCGCAAAACATTCCTCTGAAATTTCCACTAATGTCGAGGGCAAGTGTAAAACACTTATTTCATTTCGATAAAATGCCTCTTCACCTAATGTTCCTGTAAAATCACTCAGGTCTAAAGCTTGTATTTTGTTATTCTCGAAACAACTTTCTGAGATGTAATTAATTTTATCACCAATAGTAAGTACTTTAATTTCATTTTCTGCAAATGCTGCTTCCCCTAACTCTACTTCCTTGTCCTTTAACGCCAGAGCAGCTATCTGGTTCCCATAAAATGAACGATCACCAAAGTAAATATGGTTGGTCTCAATGTTCAACTCTACTATCTGGTTTTTCCAAAAAGCATTACTTTTTACACTATCCAATGAAGCTGGTAATGTTATACTTTTAAGCTGATTTTCGTAAAAAGCTCTTTCTCCTATGACTTCTAAGGTTGAAGGTAGGTTCACTTCTTCAATTACATTTCCTTCAAAGATATTATCTCCAATTTTAGTTACCCCTTCGGGTATTACAACCTTTTTAATGGATTCAAAATCTTTGAAATAAGCATCGGGCAATACTTTCCAACCTTCTAAGAAAACGACTTCTTCAAGTGATCGATTATCTTCAAATGGATTCTTGTATAGTTCTACATCAGCAGGTATCTGAAGGGAAGAAAATGAGTTATAACTAAATGCATTTTCCCCGATATAACTTATTCCTTCAAAATCAACTTCAGTCAGAAAATTACTTCTAAAAGAATATTCAGGAATACTATCATTATATACCTCTTTCAAAACCATCTCAGTAAGTCGGTTTTCTCTAAATAACCCTTTAGGAACTCTATTCAACTGCCCATTAAATGCTACATTTTCAAGTTCATTTCTCCTAAAACATTCATCTCCAATTTTTGTCACTGAAGAAGGAATCGTTATTTCTTTTAGTTGATTATCATAGAAAACTCCCTCCCCCAAAGAATCTAAACCTTCTGGTAATTGAACTGCAGTTAAGTAGTTTCTAGCAAATGCTCCATCTCCAATAATTTCTACAGATTCCGGGATAATAACCGAGTGGATTCGATGTTTTTCGAACGCCTGTTTTCCTATCACTTTTACCGTTGGAGGAATCACGACACTTCTTATAAACTCTGACCGATTGAATAAAAATGTTTCCTCGTCTATTTTTCTTAAGAAGGCTTTCTCACCAATCTCAATAATTTCTTGGTTGTCTAAAATTCTAGGAATAATAATATCTCCATAGACATATGAAGATTTTAGTAAGATACCATTTTCCACAATTACATCATCGTCTTCCAAGACATGCTGAGCTTGAGTAATAGACGTAAACGTACTAAGGAAAATTAGTAGAAGAAGTGGTAGTCTGTACATCCGTAATAGAAGTTTGCTTTAATATAGATTTTAATAGCAATTTAGATAATTTTTCATTTTTTAAAAACAAACACAACAGTAATGTTATCTGTAATACACTCACCATCAATAAGAGAATAAATAACAGAAGGTCAGTACTTAAATTTCTTAACAGCACTATTCATCCTTAATCTCTACCTTTACGTTTAAATAAAGTACATCAAGATCATTTTGTCTATGGAAAAGGAACTGCTGATTGTTTGGAATGAAATGCATGAGCGTTTATTGAACTTTGTCAATAGTAAAGTTCATGACGACGATTTATCTCAAGATATTGTTCAGGAAGTCTTTATTAAAGTGTTCTCAAAAATCGATACACTAAAAGATAAGGACAAACTTGTTGCATGGATTTTTCAGATCACAAGAAATGAGATTGTTTCCTATTTCAGACAAAATAAAATTCAATTACCTGCCGATGAACTTGTGGAGGACAACGAAGTATTGGAAGATGAATACTTAGATGAAATCATCAATTATGTTCACCCAATGATTAATGTTTTACCCCAAAAATACAAAGAGGCCTTAGTGTTATCAGACATAGAAAATATCTCACAAAAAGAATTAGCAGAGAAACTTCAAATTTCTTATTCAGGTGCTAAATCTAGAGTACAAAGAGGTCGAAAATTGCTTAAAGAAACGTTTGATAAATGTTGTGATATAACCACTGATGTATACGGTGGTGTTATTGATTGCAAACCAAAAGACCCATTTAATCAATGTGACTAAACTTATTTTGCGTCTTTTTTTTACGCCAGCGTCTATAGGGTGTTTTTAGTAATAAAGGCCTTAAAATGAAGAGATAAATACTGAATAGATACGTTTTATCTACTCTTCTTCACTTCATTTTCTGTTTAGCGTAAATAAAAAATAGCAATAAAGATGAGTTTATTTGATCAGACACAAGCTGTAGAGAACCACTTCGCAAAGAGTAATCCTAATTACTTGGAATCCATGTTCGGAAGAACAGATCTTGCTCCATTATGGATTGCAGATATGGAATTCAAAATCGCTGCACCTATTTCTGAGGAACTGAAACGTTTAGTGGATAGAGGGGTATACAGTTATGAATTTATTGAGAAAGATGTTGTTCAAGCCATATCCGATTGGAACCTTAAAAGACATCAATTACAACTTGATACTTCCTCTTTTCTCCAAGTACCTGGTGTGTTAACTGGTATTTCTATACTTGTCAGAGAATTATCACAAGAAAGAGATGCCGTACTTGTACAGACACCAGTATACCATCAGTTCTTTAAATTAATAAAATCTGCCAATAGAACTGTTGTAGAAAACCCTCTTAAAATTCAAGATGGGAAGTATTTCATCGACTTCGAAGACCTAGAGCAGAAGTTCAAATCAGAGAAGGTGAAACTGATGATTCTTTGTAACCCTCACAACCCTGTTGGGCGCGTATGGACCAAAGAAGAAATGATACAGTTGAACCATCTTGCCAATCAATATGGGGTAACAATTATTAGTGATGAAATTCACTCTGATATCATTTTTTCTACTTCAAAATTCAATAGTATTGCCTCTGTTGATACTTTACAAAAGCATATTGCAGTAATTGGTTCTCCTGCTAAAACATTTGGTATGCACAGTATCTCGAATGGTTATTTATATGTTCCTAATGAAGACGTTCGCCAGCAATTAAAATCAATTATCGGTGGTATGTATTTAGATCATGGCAATATTTTATCGGCTTACGGAACAATTGCCGCTTACACTAAAGGGGAAGAGTGGCTCAACGAATTATTGGGTTATCTAGAACAATCCAATCAATGGATCAAAGAGTTTGTTTCAAATGAGTTGCCTGCTGTCACACTTTTCCAACCAGAAGGAACGTATCAGATTTGGTTAGATTTTAGCGCTCTGAAACTTTCCGATGAAATACTACAACATTTAGTTGTTGATAAAGCAAAACTCGCACTAACTCCTGGTAATTGGTTTGGAGAACAACATGGACAATTCATGAGAATGAACATTGCTTCTCCTTTAGCTACTTTACAAGATGCTTTTTATCGTTTAAAAAAGGCCATTGATGAAAGGGATCAACTTACTGAATTAAAAAAAGAAGCAAGTAAAGGTTGCTGTTCTTGCTAACAAATATATAATGAAGAAAGGAGAACGATTGTAATTGAAATCGTTCTCCTTTTTTATTTACTCTCCTATATATCAACCTACAGACTACCATTGAACATTAAGTCCAAAATAAGCTACCGAATTTAAGTTTTCAGTTAATGGAACCTCTTTATGATTATAATATATTTGATGTCTTATGTTGAGCCCTAACCATTTATTTACCATAAAATTTAATACCAATAAATTACCCAGTCCTCTATAATCTGTATCTTTTGTCGATTGATAAGTCAGCACTTCCCATTCTACTTGAAATAGCTTTGATATTGGAAATCTTGCTCTAGCAAAAGCACTCCAACTAAATGCTTCATGCAATGGTGTTTCGGTAAACTGAAAATTCAAGTACCCTGCCATCACATGCAACTGCAAATAAGTATTGGGCTTTTGTTTTAGTACATTCCAACCCATACCCCCACCTAAAAAAGAGGATTTATCTATATGGTACGATTGGGCAAAACCATTCAAACCATATACAACAGGGTATATTTTCTGTTGATGTCCGTATTGCATCAAACCACTTACCCAAAAATCATTGACCACCTCAAACTCTTCTACTTTTATATACTGATAGTTCACATCTAGTTCTACATATATTTTGGAATTATGTAAGGTCGATCGTAGTGTAGGCATAATACTGTACTGATTTAAATTTCCAGATTGATGTCTTCCAATTAACGACACTCTATTGTTCCATTTCAAGGTATCTAACTCTTGAGAAAAAGCGGTCATGCTAAATAGTATGATAAAAGAGAGTAGTAATGTTTTCATTTTTGTTTAATATAATATTATTGTACATACATCAATTAATGTAAAAAATATATTGTTACAACAACTAATGTATATACAATAGTATAGAAGAATTTTAGTTTTATCAACTTTTTAGTCTAAAAATTTACTTTATTCGATAAAAATGAGAGGATATAATAGTTCCAATGAGTTTTTTTTAAGCCTTATTCTATATTGACTGTTTCTGAAAGAATTTCTTTCCACTCCGGGTTTTTCTTGATATATGCCGCTACAAATGGACATAAAGGAACCAATTTATATTCGGTTTTCTCTTTAATTTCAATCAATACATCTAACACCAATTTTTTTCCTATTCCTCTTCCCCCTAAAGATCGAGGAACCTCAGTATGCGTTAAGTAAATATTACCTCGAGCAATCAGGTAATCTATAAATGCAATATGACCATCAACATGGTATTCGTAACGTTTTCTTTCTTGATTATTGATTAATTGATTTTCCATTTTGGGTAGGTGTTAAAGTACTGATAACCTTTTAGGTGTTGATCTAATTTAAGGATAATAATTGGTAGAACTATAATAAGTGATGGTCTGATTCAACTGCAAACCACCACTTTTCTTTTACAAGGCATGAATATATGTACTAAAATAAAATAATGTGATATTGATCACTGCAGACCACATAACAGCACTAATAAACATGTACTTTATGATTTGCCTTTTGTCTGCTCCTAATGTTAGTATGATGATCATTCCTAACGGAGGTCCAAAAAGAATCGGTGTAAGAAATGCTACACCTTTTATCCCATCCTTTCTCCAAATTTTTACGATCAGTCGATTTTTCTTCGTGAAGATTTTTCTCTTTTTCTTCTTCGGTCTACTCTTAAATTTTTCTTTAATGTAAGATCCTCCATAGGCCAATAGAATCACCATAGCCATCATTCCTGTAAAACATAAAATAATGGATTCATATACTGACAAACCTTCTTTTAATGCCATAAAAGGACCCAATTCGAATTTAAAAGCACTCATTATTATTATTGATAAATAATGTGCTAGTGTTTCCATTTGTGTTGTTGATTATTTTGATTGATTGTTAGGTGAATGTACCTTCTATTTTACTGAGTATTTACTTTTAAAGATTTGATTTTTAATCTTCTAACCCCATTAATAGTACGTTTTGAATAGACTTTAATTAGTTTTTGGTAGTAGATTCAATAAACCTAAAAAGTCACACTTTCATTATCTAGATTCCTTAACTGCATAAAAAAAGGGACGTATTTCTACCTCCCTTTGTATCTACTATCTTTATTTTTTTACTTTACATATTTATCATACAGCTGCTCCAAAATATTTTCTAGTGCCACGCACATTCCTGGGTGTACTTTAGAGCTTTGTAGTAATGTTGATCTTGTTGCTGTTAGCCAACGAAAACGACTCGGCACATCTTGTTCACCAATCACACCACCATGTTTTCCACCTATACATACCTCTTCCCATGCCTTCAGGTAAGAACGCACTTCTTCTATGGCTATGTCAGGAGCAAAAGCCTCAAATAATTGCTCATTAATATGATATTTGATTTTAATAAAGCGCTTTGCCTTACAAAACATTATTACTCCTACATTCATAAATTCCTCTCGCTCCACTTTTGGAACAAAACGAATTATCGCATATTCATATACAAACTTATCCTCTTGCATCGATGGCTTCTTTAGTTAACACATCAATATTTTCTATTCTGGTGTTCAAAAATTCCTTGTACACCGCTCTCCTTTCTTCAGGAGTGGCATCAATAGAAGCCTCCGACAACCAATCATCAGGCAGCAAATTTACAATTCCTTCTATAATATCGGGAGTTAATTTTTCTTTGATTATAGATTTTGCATCTTCTAACCTAGCTGCCTTAGCTAATAAAACATGGTCTTTGATCATTGGAAACTTTCGCTGAGCATGGTCTTTCCATCCTTCCCATGAGTGATGGAAATATAAACTAGCACCATGATCAATAACCCACAGAGCTTTGTTCCAATTCAATAAATTTGTATTCCGGTGTGTTCTGTCAATGTTTGTGATAATACTATCCAATAACACCACTTTAGATGCCGCCAAAGGATCAGCAATAGATACTAGAGGATCATAAGTAATTGCTCCGCTTAAGTAACTCATACCTAAGTTGAGCCCTTCAGAAAACTTTAATAAGTCTTGAATTTCCTCGTCCCCTTCCGATTTACTAAAAGTATCTACTAAATGTATAAAGACTAACTCCGGCATGTTTAAGTCCAACTGTCTAGCCATCTCTCCACCCAACAATTCAGCAATTAATGCTTTGACACCTTGGCCAGCTCCTCTGAACTTAATGACATAGTCGAAACCGTCATCACATTCTACAATAGCAGGTAATGACCCTCCTTCTCTAAGAGGAGTTACATACCTTGTCATATTTACAGTTCTGATCTCTCTGTTGTACATATTTATCTATCAAAAATTTCACTCATACGATATACTTTCATGAGTGTTATTCAAAATAAATATTTCATCACAAACATTTAGGAGATACAGAATATTTTTTCGAAAAATTACCAAAAGTTACATTGAAGATAGGATACCTCTAATTACACTGTAACAGCATAATCCAACAACAACGCATGTAGCTAAAAGTAATATCACAAGGGTAAACCAATAGGCAAAAGTATCTGATAGCAATTTTTCACCTTGGTCATATATGTTCATCAGTTTATCCGCAAAAAATAACAATCCACAATACACTATACTCGAAGTGTAATAGTCTAGTCTTTTCATCTTATCGTATATTAAAAAATCTCTTATCAAGAGGAATTGATTGATACATCAATTTACTGTTTTAATATACTTTACACAACCCTACTTTGAATCTTTTACGGTTTTTCTGGGCAGCTTGAACGCCAATTCTTGTTCGTTGGCTACAGTAACTCTAAAACCTGCATCTCTAATAAGATGTACCCAAATTTTTTGATCTATGTAACTTAGGTCAGCATATATTGTAGGGTAATCTGTTGTTAGCGGTTCAAAGTCTAATTTTAATTCAATATCTGGATAGATTTTATATCTCTCCGCGTCTTTCAGCTGTATTCTACCTTCGTATCTCTGTATTTTAAAACCATGTGTCTCAAAATACTCTACCATTCCTTTTCCAGAAATTTGAATTAATAGCGGTTGAGTTGGAATATTGTTCATTACCATCTCGGCAATGATTTCTTGATATCTCTGATCTGACATGTCTCCCTTAACGTAATTTCCATCACGCTTATTGGCATATCGAGCATCACCACTTTTCAACCATTTTACCGTTTCAGGCTTATTATGGTCTACATATCCTTTTTTAGAGGAAGAACAGGAAGTAATACTTAGTGCTAGAATCAAAGAAAAGATACTACTACGTAACATGTTAATTTTTATTTAAATGAGATCTAATTATACGAGTTTGTTCGGGCTGCAACTATACATTTTATCAAATAATCTTAAAATTTAAGTTGACTTACCTGTTTTTTACTATTTAAACTAGTTGTTAAAGTTCATTCACAAATTTAATAAAATAATTATTATACTTTTGTGTTGGGTAAAGAATCATAGATATTAAGTATCTATAAAACATTGACTCCCCTTCACTGCTTTGCAATGAAGGGGTTTTTTTGTTAATAGACAAATCTTTTAGACCTATCTTACCTTATTATTTCCTAAAAAACAGCCGGATTACCTTCCTTATTATCAATACCATAGAAAATCATACATCCTTTTTCTAATCATTTTTCTCCTTATCGCGATCAAATAAGTTTTTTGAACATCATTGGTGACATTACACCTCTTAGGATATTAGTAAGTGAGAGACAAAAAAATACTATGAAAAAGATTATAATAATTTCGCTTCTACTGTTCAGTTCATTCATCGCACAAGCTCAACTTGTTATTGTTGTTCAAGCTGTTGCCTCATCAATAAAAGCTCCCAATCAATTGGATAACGTTACATTTTATGTGGATGGTGATTCCGTTGTTGTTCCCGTTACCAAATTAAAGAAACAAAAAGTGGCCGATTATGACAGTATTAAAGTATCGACTTTAATGGCTGCAGATAAAGTGCATAAAGTATATGGTGATAGTGTTGCTATGTCGGAAGTTCCCGAAGACGCTTTATTTTATGAAAACACCAAAAGATATAGAAAAGCAAGAATGTCGACACTGTTCGCGGCTTCTTCATGGACACTGACGCTTTTAAACCCTTATTTTCTGATTGTAGCCCCACTACCTACTATTCAAGCACTAAAAAGAGATAAGACCGTCGACAAAGCGTATGTTATGAGCGGAAAAGAGTGGCGAGAACACCGTGGTGAATATAAGGCTTATCGCAAACAGTTTAACAAGAAGAATATGAAAGATAGAGAAGAAGAAGAAACCTCTTTTAGTGAAGAAGCTATCGTAAAAAAATAAATCATTTTCTGAGACCTAAATAACGGGTCTCTTTTTTTATACTATTGATTTTCTTCGTTATTATCACTTATTGATAATTTATTAAACATTAAATGTTTATATTTTTATCATTTATATTTACCTTTGTAGTATGATTGGTTCCCCTAGACAAATGCTACTTTAATTAATTATGGTCTAATACAATCGTAAATTAAGATGAGTGAATTTGATATCTCCTCTCCTGAGGAATTTGACAACTTGAATGAAGAAGAAAAAAAGAGGTTTAAAGAAGAACATTTTCAAGCAAGTGGTTTTCCATCACCTGCTCAAGAATATGCTAAGGATGATGTGTCTGCCGATGACATAATCAACAGAGGATACAATACTTTCTTCTGTAGAATGCAGCGTACCGTTCCTGAATGGCGTTTCCAGAAAGGAGACTTTATTGTCGTTTCTAAAGGAACAGATATTCGCATCCATGAATTTTTTATAGGATGGTATAATAATGAGTTTAGAGTACTTCGAATGGGAAAAAATGGGTTCTGGACTTCTCCCCATACTTTTTCCAAAAGTCAGGTACAAGTATGGGGAAAAGTGACCCATGCTATTGTGTCTTATCAGCAAAAGCACTTGTAGTTGATTAGGCCTTATTACCCTTAACGATTAAACCAAACCACCGAAGTAATTAGTAAAATGTAAGTACCATTATGATTTTTTTCCAAGGAAAACATTCACACCTTTAGGTTGAGGATTTCCAGAAATACGTCTCCAACTTACTACTTGCCCCACATGAGTAAGAGCATCTGCAATCTGTCCGTTCAGTAAATACCAAAATGGAAAGCTCTGAGATGCTCCCATATAATTATAATTTTCTAGCTCTTCATCAGGCATTACTTTTAGCCTATCACTTAAGTCTTTGTATAAATATAAAGTTTCTGCTCTAAATTCTTCGTAAGTAGATAAATCTGTTTTCTTTTTCATATGTCCACCTAAAACATTGTTGGCAGCAAAAGCGAGGTGATAAATATGACCTAACAGTTCGAGCATATTGCGACTATCTTTTTCTGGTCTAAAGTCTATTTCCTTTTCTGTGAGTCCATCTGTTGCCCAATAATAACGGAAGCCTAAACCGTCTATCATTCTAGCGATAACATGGGTACTGCTGATTTCTTTTGGTAAGGGTGGAATTGATGAATATGGTAATTCAGACATTCTAAAAATTGATTAATGGTGAAGTGCTGAAGATACTAAAAAGCCATTGATTTCATGTAGGTAACCAAATCTTTTATCCTGTTTAAAAAATATCTTTCTTGCTACACAAATTACATAAGCCATTAATTGTCAATTTTTTAACATCAAAAAATATGAAATTGTATAAATTACAATTAATTTAGTAGAATATGCAGCAAGGAAAAAGATGGCTTGACTGCGGCACCTAATAATTAATCTCATCTTCTCATTACCATATAAAATTAACCCAAAACTGATATGGAAATCACGATTAACCAAAAGAATTATATCTTGTTATTCGATACACAGCAAGACCTTAATGCAAGCAGACAATATCTAGCTTCCACAACAGGTAATATCTGTTCTAGATTGAGTAGTTTCAAGTATGATATTGGTGAAGCGCTTCCTGAGGGAGGTAAAATAGAGCACATTATCACTTATCAAGAAATGAACGATCAGGTTGCTCCTTTGTTAGAATCATCAAAAAGAAAACGAAGAAAGAAATCTGACGCCTAGTATTTGTTAAAGGTAGCGAGCTACCTAAAAGCATTTACATCAATGAAATCGTTAAATCGATCATCCAAATAAAAACATTCCGAAAGCATTTTTGGGATGTTTTTTTTGAGTTCAAGAAAAAAAGAGATAAATTATTAAAGCATTGAGAAAAATGCACCCAAAGAAAAAATACCCAATTAACTACACTTCTACTGAAGTTTATATCAATGAGATTATTAATAACCTTACTACTGCTGATTATTAACTATAGTGCCTTTGCACAAATTGGTCCCTTCAATCATGAAATCAAAAACATAAATATCAAAGATTTATCGTCCAATAAATTAATGAAAATTGAGGATGATACGTTTGCTGGTGATAAAGCCATAAAAGTGCTTGAACCATATATGGGGTATAATCAGGAAGGAAAAGTATCTTATTTTTATAATTATACTACCGGAGAGATTGAACTGTATTTAAAGAATGAAATCTCTAGCTTAGTGATTTATGATTATGAGATTACAAGAGAAATATGTAATATCTATTTTATCATCGATAGTAAGATCAAGTTACATGCAAGCTACAACAAAAGTGATGGTAAAACTATAGACATTGTTTCTTATCAAAAAGACCGGAGATCAGGTGAATGGGTAAAGGTCATTACAGAAGAATAAAATTACTTACAATAGATAGATAAGCTCTTGGAGGAAAGTGTATATTTACACCAGAATTCAAGAGTTTTTGTATGTTACTAAAAAGAAGAGATGAAATCAATGTAGAGCAATGGGATGAGTGTATTGAGCAGTCGTCGCAGTCTACTATTTTCGCTTTTTCATGGTACTTGGATATTACAACAGAAGATTGGTGGGCAGTTATCGTCGAAGAAAAGGGTAAATATGTATGGGTGATGCCCTTTCCCATAAAAAAGAAGCTCAATTACTATTATATTCAGATGCCTGTCTACTGTCCTGAATTAGGATATTTCTCTACTGTTGCTTCTTCAGAACAGCTTTTTTCAAATGCACTTCAACTGATACAACAAGAAGTACGGTACTGCATCAGTTATATTGGCAATCAGCACAACAACTTTGGAAATTCTGTTTTCTATGAAGATGTAACTATAGACCTTAATAAGAGCTGGGAGGAAATATATGCTCAGTTTAGTAAGGATAAAAAGACGAATTATAAAAGGGCAAAGAAGTACCATCAAAATATGTATTCTTCTGATGATCCTACAGCATTGGTACAGCTATTTATCAAACATACCATACCAAGAATTGGAGATGTAAATATCAAAGATGCTGAAACTATCATTCCTCAATTAATCGCAACAAGTATTGAGAAAGGAAAAGGAGAATTGTATTATACTAGATATGAGGATAAAGAAGATGCTGCAGCATTCTTCTTTAGACATCAAAATAAATTACATTACTTTCTCAATAGTGCCGATGAGCAACAAAGAAAACGTAATGGAAGAATGTATATTCTCTCCAAGATTATGGAAGACAATAGTGATAAGCCACTTACCTTTCATTTCGGTGCCTATATCAAAGAGAATAGTCTAGATGATTACAGTATGAATGTCCGACCGTATTTTGAAGGTTTTGGTGTAAAAAAGATAACGTTTCCAGCTTTAGAATGGAATCATTTACCGATACATATTAATGCGATTCATCAACTAAAGAAAGCCATTTATAAGATCCTTTATTAGCGTCATCTGTGAGCTCTAGAAATACAAAAAGAGAACCCAAATTGAGTTCTCCTTTCTATCAATATACCTAATTAAATACTATCTTATTATTCTCTAACTTCATCTTATTATAACATGAAGTAAAAAATGTCACCCCTTCTTCCCATTATTTTTTGAAAAAAATAATTTATCCCAAAATACATCCAAGAAGAGTAGTTATCCGCTAGCTAAAAAGGATACTGATTAAGGATATAACATTAAGCACTCCAAATAATAATTCGGCCATAGTTCCTTGAATAATCTGTGTATTGGGTTTACCATCTAAGCCAATACTTAAGAGTCGACCTGTGGCAAAGCCTAAATACAAAACAATAGCAACCATAATAGATGACAGTTCTATTGATGAAACGAACACTCCTAAAAGTACAAACAAGCCTCCGATAACAGTTACAGCACCTCCACCTCTCATTTCATTAAAAATATCTTCTTCTCCTTCCAACTGTAGGTTAGGATTATCGGAATAGGATTTTAGACAATACGATTTGATGGGATTAAACACTCTCATGATACCTCCAAAAATTAATAAAGCACCAGATAAAGAAAGAACTACAATTTTAAAAATTTCCATTTCGTTTATGTTTTAAGTTTGTGATGAGACAAAAGTAGAAATGGCTTATGACAAGGGTATGTCAGGGGTATTTTCAAAAAAGTAAATAAAATAAAAAAAGAACCCAAAATGAGTTCTTCTTTCAATATCTTATTTTCTACCTAATCAACTTAAACATATTATCTATCTACATTTACTAATACCGTAAACAAAAAAATGTCACCATGAAAAGGAAGAAAATTTAAAGAGATACTGAAAATTTTTGTTGAGGCTTTAACACCTCTCCATAATATTTTTGCTGATGGCTTTGCTGTACTTTATCTACTAGATCCCAAGACCATTTTTTCCCAGACACTTCAGAAAGCTTTTTAGAAATGCCAAAAAATGTAGCACCACGGCCAACATTTATCACATAGCTATTTACAACTACTTTATTTGTTTTTGGAACATGAGATAATAATGCTCTATTATCATTCTCTACATTATAAGCTACTGGTACTGCAGATGTTGTTAAACAAAATAATACTACTGTAAGAAAAGAAATCAATAAATTTTTCATAACTATTAAATATCTAAAAGATGATCATCACCTTGTGAATACAATTACTTTATTTTCTATATGTTACAAATTTAATCATTGATTATATTTTACACAAATTATTTGTTTATTTTTTTAACATGTAGGTTTATTTATCAATTAAAGAGCTAAGTACATCTTCTGATGAATGATTCCTGTTTTTATTGAGGGGTATTTATTTCCTTCAGTGAGGAAACCATGTTTTGCATAAAAGTCTAAAGCTGTTTCTCTTGCACTTAATTCTATTCTCTCAATATCAAGTGATTTTGATTTAGCCATAAGCTGCAATAATATAGCTTGTCCAATACCCTTTCTTTGGTAATCTTCATGGATCGCCATTTGAGATATCACAGCCGTATTTTCCACTTGATGAAGTCTGCCAGTTCCTAAAACTGTATTCTCAGAATTTAGACAAACAAGATGTAAACTTTCATGTTCAAAAGCATCGTTGATCAGACTATCTGCCTCAGGCATATTTTTGAAGAAACAATCTATTCTAATATCTACCCCAGCTTGATAGAATACATCTGTAGTCTCTATATATTTAAATTGAAGTGATTCTTGCATTTAAGACGTTGAATAATGTTGTATTGAAACTGGTAATTGACCTATTGGTGATAACTCCTTCTTAAAGGCTTTCATAATACTCTTCTGAGCATATGGTGAATCTTGATAGGTAACTAAAATTGATTTGATACGATCATAACCTTTTATTTCATCAAGTCCATAAACATTGCCAAGGTGTAAATAGGTTATTCTTTCGGAAGGTAACTCCAAAAATAGTCTTTCTCTAATCACAGCAGGAATATCAAAATGATTGAACGGTTTGATATTAATACCATGAAGGCTGACAATAATATGATCGAACTCTTGTAGAGTATTGATAGTTGTTTGTAGACTTTCAATGGAATCACTTTCTTTCCATTTGAAAACAGTTACTCTTAAAGTATCTAAACCATCAACCAAAATGTCTTCTTTCTTTTTCTTGATTTCCTTTAAGTGATGTGCAACATTATCTCTAGTACTTGTTGTTTTACTTTCAATTTGTAAATTGAGGTAAGCCACTTTTTTAGAAAAGTCGACAGCTAAAGGTTTACCCAATTGTGTTAATGCCTGATCAAATAATTTTTGATTTAGTTTTTTGGCTTCGACATCCTCTTGATGCAGTGCAGAAGAATAATTGATTGTGTGTAAATTCTGTAAACCCACCCAACGTTTCATGGCCAGAATTTTTGTTACAGCATCATCTAGTAGAGAAATTGATAATTTACCAGATGAGATACTATCTAAAATACATTGTACTCCTGCTGCTACATCACAACTGTTTGTAATAATATGATTACCCGCTAAAATTGCTTTCAAATCGGCTTCTCCATTTTTATAATGGTTGGTGATGCCTTGCATATCCATCGCGTCTGTAATTAGTAATCCTTCAAACTGTAACTCCTCTGTTAGAATATCTTTTATAATTTTAGATGAAACAGTGGTCGGCATATTATCTGCATCATCCCAAACAGGAATTTGCAAGTGAGCAGTCATGATACTACTTAATCCTTCTTCTATTAATTTTTTAAAAGGATACAGTTCGATATGGTGTAACCGTTCATTTGAATGATTCAGTTGTGGTAACTCTAAATGGGAATCCGTTGCAGTATCACCATGACCTGGAAAATGTTTGGCATTATCTAGAATATTTTCTGATTGCAACCCTTTCATATAGGCTATACCTTTTCGGGCTACATTTTCTTTATTCTCTCCAAAAGAACGATAATTAATAACTGGATTGGATGGATTATTATTAACATCAACTACAGGGGCTAAAGGAGAAGAGACTCCTAACGCCTTACATTGTTGTGCAATCTTTTTACCCATATCATAAATGAGTTGATCATCCTGGATAGCACCTAATGTCATTTGATAAGGAAAAGATAAACCATCAGATAATCGCATACCTATTCCCCACTCTGCGTCCATATTTATAAACAGTGGTACTACACTTTTTTGTTGGTATAACTTCGTTAGCTCAATCTGTTGATCAATGCTACCCTGAAAAAAAGTAAGTCCGCCTAAATGAAAGTTTTCGATCAAAGATAAGATCTCGTTTTTGTGCTCCTCTCCTCTATTCGAAAAAGCCGCCACTTGAAATAACTGTCCGACTTTTTGTTTTAGGCTCATAGATGATAAGGTCTTTAACACCCAATCATCTGATATATATTTTAAAAACTCTGGTTTCATTATTTATCAGAAGTTACTTCTTTTAATAGTCTCGCTTTAATTTGTGAGATATAAGATTTAAGCATTTTCTCTTCTACAGGAAAGTTATTTTTTCTTCTTCTAGTAAGGTAGGCTCTTATTTCTTCACCAAGTCGTTGCTCTAACTTTAGATTAGGTTTCGTTTTTGAAAGACGATCGAATTTCACTGATATTAAATCTTTACCTTGATTTCTTAATTGATCTGCTTTTGATTTTTTCTTGGGAAGTAATGCCTTTCCTGTTATCTTCTTTTTTCTCAACATTTGTGATCTAGGGTTTATCTCTTTGGACTAAGTTAATAAATTTAGCTGTGATCTTTCAGATAGAATGAGTTCTTCAAATAGCATTGAATTCCCATTTCACTGGCATCAAAATGAGGTAATGGTAAATTAGTAGGAGTATACCATCCCCAAGATTCGCATTTGTCTGGTTCCATAATTTTAGGTTCTCCAACGAAGTCTTTAACGAGTAAAATCACAGAGATATAATGCGTATGAAATTCTTTGTATGTTTTTAGATTGTTGGTTACACTAATTACCTCCGGGTGTTCAATGTGTAAACCGGTTTCTTCTTCCACTTCTTTTATCGCAGCCTCTTCAAATGTCTCACCATTTTCTAGATGCCCTCCTGGAATTGAATAATAAGGAGCATGGCTCCCTTTTCTCTTTCCTATAAGTACCTTACCTTCTTTATTCAGAATAATAACACCAACTCCTACTTTAGGTCTATCCATCACTTTCTTCTTATAACATTATGAACGATTCCTTAATATTTCGATTTTGGTAAATTTGCCAAAACCGAATGAATACACAAAACTAAATAGCACTATTTAAATTTTCTTGTATGAACATTCAACTAATGCCATTTTTTTTGATTTTTAAATTTGTGAACTGATCAAAATTGATGCTTCTTGAAATCATCAAAGAAGAATAATCAATAAACAACACATTAACACACGTTGTTTTTAAAGATAAATTAGTTGGAAGTTTGTTTGTTAGTTTAGTTTATTAAGAGGAAAAGAACCTTCATTTTATGATGGTTCTTTTTATTTATATACACATTCATTCTTTGTCAAAAACGTTATAACAATTACAAATAACTACTTCGCTAAAGTAAAATTATCGTTAAAGTATAGTGTAGATAAATACTAAAAAGATGAACAGTAAAATCAACAAAACTTATCAAAGTAATCCTTTTGGAGATCGTGTCATTTACTCTTCTGAGAAAGGAGAAATCGCTTTAGATTACCCTTGCTATTTACAACATTCTAAGTATGAACTTAGAAATATAAAAGGAGATGTTATTCAAAAAAATGAAGCCTTTACTAGTATAGAAAAAGCTGAAGCAAGAATCGAAAGGTTGTTATCATAAGAAGTTAATTCATATAAATTAAAAAAGCCACATTTAAGGATGTGGCTTTTTTAATGAGTATATATTGGAAAAGTACTGTCTAAAAATACAGCAGCTATTACTTCCTCTAACACTTAATACTCTATTAATATTTAGAGTGTAAATGTTCTAATTGTTGTTCTTGAAGAAGTAATACAAACCTTAGATATTCCATTGTATCTGCCTCTGTTTTATTATGAATATCATTGAATTTGTTATTAGCTAAGAAACCATTTGTCAACTTTGTAAGATAGACAGAATCCTGTTGTAAGGTTTCTATTGTGATCACATCTACTAATGAAGAGATTTCCTCTACATTTTTATCATACTGTGCTTGTAATTCAGCAAGGGATTTTGGTTCTTCTTTCTTTTGGTTACAACCAAATGTTAATCCTATTAAAGCAATACCCAGTAGTATCTTTCTCATTTTTCGTTTATTAAATTATAATCTCGTATACACCGCAATATAAGTAAAAGATCACCTATGATAAGCCTATCAGGATTTAATATAGTTTAGCAGAAGATAGATAAGTATAGATTTTTTTATAATTTTACATTTATAAACAAACCCCAATTTTTTTATGAAAGCTTCGACTATTTTTCTTTTACTTACAATTTTTTCTATTTGTTCGTTTGCTCAGGAAAAAAGAAAACTACTTTATGGTGTTCCTGGCGTCGAAATTATAGCAAAAGAAGGAAGTGAAATCACCTTTAAAAGCGACTACATCCAACAATCAAAATTTCAAAGAACGTTGGATAATTTTAAACTGCATATCGAACATTACAACAAGATTCGGTTTGACGAAGACAATTTTGCACAGAACCTTCAATTTGTTTACGAGTTGGAAACAGAGCAAAAGGACTCTATGAACAGAATCATTCTAAGAAAGACAAAACAGAAACTTGTTAATTGAAAAGATTCTAAAAGAATAATTAAAAGGCATTTGAAGAAATTCAGGTGCCTTTTTCTATTATAGCAATATAGTGACCTCATCAGTCATATAAACCTGAATTATAAAAACCCATAACACAATACACTTAATAATTGTACTTTTTTAATTTTATCATATTAAGATTTTTGAAATATTCATTTCTATCTATGATATATTTGTTGCCATGAAAAAAAAGGTGCTAATTAGTATTATCAAAAAAGAAAGACACAAAAAGCTGATTATAAAGGCTTTTTAAAAGATAAATTAGTTGGAAGTTTGTTTGTTAGTTTAGTTTATTAAGAGGAAAAGAATCTATGTTTTGCATGGATTCTTTTTTTATTTATATGATTTTAAAATATGACTATTATAGTATTTTGGACATAAAAAAAGCATCCATTAATGAATGCTATATATATGAATATGTATTTTTTAATTCTTTCTTTGTAATCCTAATTTTCGTCGAATTTCATCTTGTGATACTCCTTTTCTAATAAGATCACCTAAACTTGTGCCTTTCTTGAAACGTCCTTTAATAGGATGTGAAATAGAGCTTGAGTTCATAAAATTTTCCATTTAGTGTACTTATAAAAACGAAATCGACGAATAAAAAGTTTACTACGGAATATCAATAAGATTTAACAGAGATGAATGATCTAAAAAATAATATCAGAAATTTTGAGTTGAAAATGAGGTTTATCCACTAGTCTTGTCCATCTTCCGCCCCATTTTAAACCACACTCCTCTCCTAGTTCACCTACCCTATTCCAATGTTTGGAATTCCAGTTCAATGCTCCATTTTCTACTGGACATACATCGATCGCCCATCCATAATTATGATACGATAACCCAGGAATAGCATTAGTGACAATACCTCCAGGAGCTGTTCGTCCTTGTGCATAAAGCTTTGCTTGAGTATCTAAGTCTCTAAAACCCCTGACCAATCTAATATTGATGCCTTCTTTCCTTGACTTCTCAATTAAAAGGTTCAGCTTCTTTTCTAATAAAGGATGAATACCATTTGGAGTTGCATACGGCTGACTGCTCACCGTATGGGTCATTATCCATACCAATGCAGTTCTACCTTTTACATAGGTCCATTTGGGGGCATATAAATAGGAAGAAAAAATAGTAACCACTAAAATTACTATGGTGAAGGTTGAATATTTTATGAATGCTTTCATATAAAAAATAAAAAGCCACCCTACTCTAGAATATTGCAGGGTGGCTAATTACAAGTAAGGAACTATAGTTGTCTATAAATTCCTTCTCTCATCATTTGAAGTTCTTTATGTTCTTCAATCATTATATAATGACTTTCATGAACAACTTCTACTTTATGTTCTTTATCTATAGTAATTACACCAACTACCATATTTTCTGATTTTACTTGTGCTATAGCTTCTTTTGCAAGATCTACATTTACAACAACATAAAATTTATGACAGAATGTAGCCAATTCATTTAAAGAAGAAATATACTTTAAATCATCGGCCGTCGATATATATTGATATCCTATGATTAAAGGGAAAATATCTTGGCTATTTAATTTTACAAACTGAACCGCTTCGATATTCTTACTTTGGCGTACCTCTTTCCCATCTTCAACAAAACGAATATTAAAATCGTTATGCTGCTTAAATGATAATTCATTTAGTTGAATGGCATCAAAAGCCTCATCTTGATAACGAAAAGCATAACCTACTTTTCCAATTGCTTTTACGACTCCAGAAGTGTGTAAAAGCGATTGAATTACCTTTGGGGTTAATGCCGCTTTTGAAGGTTTTGCCTTTACCTTGCTCTTTCCTTTTTCATCTTTTTCAGAAGCTCGAATATCAGTCCAAGCCTTATGGATAGATAAATCTCCATCGATCACCGATCTGACAATATTCTCACCGCCTTTTTCGATGATCTTTTTCATCTTAGTCACATTCTTAGTAGAAACACCTGCAATTTTTGCAGCTTCTTCTGCTCTATTAATTCTGCCACTAGGATCCATATTTAAGGTATCTTTAAAAGCTTGAAGTTCTAATTCGTCTTCACTCTTTTCTTTTACCTCTTCTTTAACTTTAGCTTTTGCTTCAGTCTGTGTTTTTTGCCCTTTGTTAAACGATTCAACTTGACGTTTCTTTCGTTCTTTTGCTTCAACACCTAAAAATTCTGTGAGTTGTAGTGCAATGGTAATCTTTTCAGCATCACCGATATTTCTTCGACCTAGTTGGTTTCTAAGCATCCATATTCTCACATCATTATGAGAATTGAACTTCAACTCTTTACTAGGAACATATTCTAAACCTAATTTGATAGCTGCTTCACATCTATGGTGACCATCTACTACAGTATGAACTACTCTAGCTTTACCAGAATCATCTCTTAATGTATGAGTCCAATATAAAATAGGTTCACGTACTCCTTCTTCTTTAATTGATTTCTCAAAATTCTGAGCCTCATCGGCAGTTTGCTTTCTGATGAGTTCTCTGTATTCTGGTTCAATATGGAAAGATCCAGGAGATTTATAATCTACTTGTGTTAGTTTTTCAGAAGATTCTTTCTCGCGAAGAGAGGTCATCCCCTGCTTATGTTTTTCTTCTTCTTTCTTTTTAAACTTATCTAAATTGAGCATGGGCTTTAATCTTATTAATCAATCACGGGTAAAAGCTCTTTTACTACTGCTTTTACTTCATCAGTTGGATTTAACTGGTCAAAGTTAGTATCTCTTTGGTATCTAATTGCATCCGGTAAGAAAGAATTTAACAAAGTAAGACCTAAATAACCATTTAGTTCGAAAGGCATCTTTGATTCTTTTACTGTTCTGTTGACACGATTTCTAATACCAATAATTTTAGTTGGCAAATCCAATGAATCTCTAACATCTGCAATGTTACTGATACTCGAAATAGTTGGCCCCAAAGCTGTTTCATTTAGAGTGATAGGAACAATGACATCAGAATTCGCAATAATACTTGTCAATAAATCAGTAACAGCTACATACCCTGCTGTATCAACAAGGATATAATCATAATTGTACTGATTATCTTCAATTAATTTGCGGTACTTCTCTGATACAGCGATAGAGTTAGAATCGAAAGCAATTACATCAATGTTATCTACTGAACCATTTTCAGCGTACATCATTAAAGTTTGTTGTGGATCTGTATCAATACACAAGACTTTTGCAGTAGGTCTTAATGTGGCAATACCAACAGCAATCTGACGAAGTAAAGAGGACTTAGTGTTTCCTCCTTTTGAGTTAATAAATGAAATAACTTTCGAAGGCTCTCCCTTGACAATATAATCTAATGGTACCTGAAAGATATCAGAGATCTTAGATAAACCTGAATACGGTATCTCTACTTTACCTTTTTCCCATTTGATAAGACCTTGAACAGAAATATCGATTAGCTGAGCTAACTCTTTCTGCTGCATATTGTTCTTTTTACGAAGTTTGACGATGTTATCTCCGATCATTGTCTTAAAAGTTATATTATTGTATAGTTACAAAGCTATATATTTTGTAAATATGGTACAAGTATTCCATAAAAATTATACTAAAGATTAACTTAAATAATTAATTATGTATCAAAATTCCTTGAAATGTACGGTATACCTATACATATAATTATTTTACTGTACACCATATCGATTCAAAAGTGTATGTAATTCTGTTCTAATGTATAGATATACCGTATACAAGCCTTATATATGTATAGTTGTACCGTATTCGGAAGTATGTTTTTTATTAAAAATGTATTGATATACCATAATATTGAAGGAAAAGCTATCATTTATGGTATATCTATACACATTAATTGAAATCATACAGTAAACAGAGAAATAATATTAAAAAATTAAATAAAAATGGTATAGGTATTTATTTAATATTGTATATACTTTGTTTATTTATAGGGTAACATAACTATCTGAAAATCAATGATTAAATCGCTTTATGTATGTATAGATTTCCCGAATAAAAATGTATAGATATACCATATACATATGTATAGTTATACCGCTCATTGATGTATTATAATTCTTTAGATGTATTGTAAGTAATATAACTGTATGGGAAAGTCCTTTATATGCATAGTTTTACCGTAGTACTATGTATAGATATACCATACATTTAAGTGCAATTCTAGAATTTATGTACATACCTGAATCTTTCTATAGAAATAAGAGTGTATTGAATCATCAGAATATGTATAAAATTTAAATACTATGTATAGATATACCGTAGTATTATGTGTTGGTAAGTACTTAAATGTATAGAATTACCGTAATTGTGTTTCATGGATACATCTTTTGCTATATAATAAGTTTTGAACTTAAGTAATTCACCAGATAATACATAGTTTATGTATTTGATCTCCTGAACATGTATAGCATTCCCGCTAATTGCTATCGATACATGTTCTTTTCATGGTAATTTACCTCCTGAATATGTATAGATATACCATAATAATGTAGAAATATGACTTCTAATGTATAGGTGTACCGTATATAGAGTACATATTCGTTATTATTTATGCTGTAGATATGTATTATTTGCCTTAAACCTGTAACGGTTTACTTAAATATGTATAGATATACCGTATAAATATGTGAACATTTGTACTAAAGGAGAATTCTGATACATCATACCAGAAAAACTATACATGTATTGAGTCTTATCTGTATAGAAAAATTAAACTATGTATAGTTATACCGTATGTTTTAGTCTTTAAAAGAGAAATCAATTACATTTTTGAGGATAAACATGATAACCTACATTTTTTGGTACATACATACCTGCTTATTGAGGTAAGATGTATGAATAGTGAAGCTATTATATGTAATAAAATTCTTAACTATGTATAGTTGTACCGTACTAATTATAGAAAATGTATGAATTACCCGACCATTTTTTTGCTTTTATGTATAGATATACCGATAATGTGAATCGAAAATGCGGTAAAGCTATACATATTAAAGAAATAGACTAAAGAAACTTGTCTTCAGATGGACATTTTAAATAAAATACGTACCAGTAGTAATAAAGTAAAACGTCATAATCGTTTTATTAAAGCAAAACAGAAGAAACCCCTTCCCTTAGTTTCCCAAAAGTTGCTACTGTTTGCTTTTACACTGAATGATTTAACTGCAGAGGATGAAATAGAATTTAAGGTTTCTGAGTTCTTAGGAAGACATCCTGGAGGTAAAGACCTTAAGCAGCTAGATTTTGGTTGTGATGCATTAGCAAGTGCTAAAATCACTTTAGGAGAGGCAGATCACGACTCTAGTCAATTTGATAGAGAATATATTCCTCTTTTTTCAAAGATAAAGTTGGATAAGACTTCTATTAAGTTCCAGTTTAATGGAAACTTTAAGAACCTTTTATCCCCTACAGGTAATTATACTCAATACTTGTACTCTAGTGTAAGACACATGCGTTCTCCTCATGCAGTGAGAATGTACGATTTGTTATCGCAAGGTGTGGGTAAGTACAATTCAAGAAAGATATCTGTAGAAGAGTTAAAATCTATATTAGGTCTATCAGATTCTAAATCATATAAAAACTTTGCAGCATTTAATCGTTCGATTTTACAGAAATGCTTAAAAGACATCAATGAGAATACTGATTTAGAAGTACGCCTAGAGTTAATAAAAACTGGAAGAAGGTGTACACACTTGGAGTTTTTCTTTACGAAAAAGGAATCAGAGAAAAAGAAAAGTATTGCAGCTCCTAATCAGCAAAATGCTTCAAATCAACCTGATAGTAATGAAACTATGCAAAATTCATTACAGCAGAAGATGAAGATGTTGCAATCTTTAGGATTCTCAAGAGAAGAAATTCTTAGAGAATTATTAAAGACAGATGTTGTGAATGAAGTGGAGGAAACGATAGAGGTAGAATCAAAGGTTGTTGAAGAACCTCAACCTATGCAATCTTCTATAGATTTCGAATTTCAAGGTAAAATAAACAAGTTGCATACTCGTCTTACAGAATTAGGAATGGCTCAAGACATCGTTCGCTTGGCAGTTCAACGATACCAAAGTAATCCGAATTGGAAAATTTGGCCAGAGGTAAATGCGGTGAAGATGGCACAGAAAGATGGTCAGAATTTTCCTAATGTACATACATTGAAAAAATGGATCATTGGAGAATAAGTGATCAAATAACAGAAATTGAAAAAAGCCTGTAGAGAACATATTTCTACAGGCTTTTTTTATCCCCTTAACAAGAAAAAAACTCAACACAAAATGTTGAGTTTTTACTCTAAACTGATATTGATATTATCCTAAAAGTGTAATTTGATTATTAAATCTGATGCTATATCTCATAAACTTGTACAGTATCTAATTGTTTATGAATACTAGATTTTTTTTCAATATTTTTTCAGAATGTATGTATCAGCCTATAAAATGTATTGTGAGGGTGAAATATGTATAGATATACCGTATTTCAATAATTTATAAGATTTCACTAGCTAATTGTTCAAAGTCTTTACAACCTCTTGAAGTTGGAGCATAGTCAAAGATGTTTTGTTTAGAAGTCACTGTGCCCTCAAACCCAATGGTATGATGAATGATCGTATCAAATACATTGAAGTCACTCTTTAGACTATCATTGATATGTTTTAAAAAGGATTTATGTGATGAATTTGAACTCTTGATTCCTGTAAACAGTATATGCGGGTTCCCTAAAGATGTATTGATATCCCTTACCGATGTAATCATTTTTGTCATGGTTGATAACCCTTGTGTATTATAACTTTCAGGATGTACAGGAATGATAAGGTCAGTTGAGGCTAATACTGCAGATATACTTATTGCATTGAAAGATGACGGACAATCAATTAGAATATAATCATAAAGGAAGCTAAAGTGAGTAAAGGCATTTCTGATTTGATATATTCCAGATAAGCCACCCATTCCATATTCAATATTGGCAATATCCAATTGTATTGAAGATGTGATCATATCTAGGTGTTCTCCCATAGGTGTAATGATTTTATCTTTTTCTGTAGATGGGTGTTGGATCAAATGATAGAAATCAACGTCAACCTTATTTTTAGCATATTCACTCAAAGCAGATTGCGGATCAGCATCTATAAGCAATACCTTTTTCCCTTTCATGGCTAAAGCCTTTCCTAAGTTTAATGTGGTAGTGGTTTTACCAGAATTAGCCTTATTGTTTAAAACAGAAATGATATTTACATCCGTCGAATTTTTATAGCCTAATGGAGTTAGAAGCCTTTCTAACTCCTCTACATGTTGTTGTTTTAATCCTTGTGTTCCACTCAGTGCCTTTCTAAGAGAATTCGTTGGAATCTTTGCTTGTCGCTCTAATTCAGAAACATTAAGTAATTTATTCTGCTTAATAAAGTGAATGACCTTTTCTGTATTCATTGGAAAGACTATTAATTATATAACTTTTTTAAAGTCTGTATATATACTAATATTTGTTTTATATAGTATTTAAATATACTTAATAATTGATAAATATCTAATTTAAAGTAATTAAATATACTTAATATGTTTTTTTTAGTCTAAATATATTCTTTTTGCTTATCTCTATTATTTGAGGAAAATATGGTAATCCACAAAAAAAATACAGAATGTGGGAACTATTTTCTAAAAACTATTGATTTAAAATACGTTATTGACGAGATTATCTTAAAATTTAAGTGATTCTGAATCATTTTTTTGTTAAATTTGCGGGTTGATCATTATTAGAGATGATAATTGTTCGTCAAGGATAGTTTCATTTCAATGATTATAAAGCAAGTATTCGATAGAAAAATAATCATATAAGAATAAATATGTCAATATTATCATTCCAAAAGCCGGAAAGAGTTGTAATGGAAAAGGCCGGTGATTTTAAAGGTCTTTTTGAGTTCAAACCTTTAGAAAGAGGTTATGGTGCTACTATTGGTAACGCCTTCAAAAGAACTTTGCTTTCTGCTCTAGAAGGATATGCAATTGCGGGTGTTAAGTTCCTTAATGCAGTTCAAGAGGAGTCAAAAGTTTCTGGCATAGCGGAACCATTATCAGAAGTTGTTTTGAACTTAAAGCAAGTACGTATTAAAACAATTGCTGAGTCTCCATCACAAAAAATCGTTGTTGATTTAAGTGGAAAGACTGAATTCAAAGCTTCAGATATCAAGGATTTCACTGAAGAGTATGAAGTTTTGAACCCTGAATTGGTTATTTGTACTTTGGATGGTAGTGCTAATCTTCAAGTAGAAGTTACTGTAGAGAAAGGTAGAGGTTATGTTATGGCAGACAATCAGGTATTAACTGATGCTGACACTACAGGTCTTATTACTATCGACTCAGCATTTACTCCAATTAAAAATGTTGAGTACCACGTAGAAAATACTCGTGTTGAGCAACGTACTGACTACGAAAAATTAGTGATTGAAATTGAAACTGATGGTACTTTACTTCCTGAAGTTGCTTTACAAGGTGCTGCAAACATCTTAATTCAACACTTCGCTCAAATCACTGACAAAGAGATTACATTTGATGTTACTCCTCGTCAGCAAGATCCTAAGTGGACTCCAGAAGAGATCAAGAAACGTGCTATGTTAGAGACTCCAATCTCTGATCTTGAGCTTTCTGTACGTGCTTACAACTCATTGAAAGCAGGTGAAGTGAAGACACTAGGTGAATTAGTTTCTTTAGAAGTTCGTGACTTAATGAAGTTCCGTAACTTTGGTAAGAAAACTTTAACGGAATTAGAAGAGATGTTATCTGATAGAGATTTAACTTTCGGAATGGACGTTTCTAAGTACCGTTTAGGAGAAGATTAATCTAAAGCATTAATTGCTAATACATAGAAAAAACCTTTCAGTTATGAACTGAGAGGTTTTTTTTTGCTTTGGTATTCGGCTTTCTTGTGTATGTAACAGACAATCTTTCAACTTAAATCTTCTTTTCTCTACTACGTTTGCTTGGACTTGTATAACTAAGAGAGTGATAATCTACATCTCCTATTTTCATAAACTTGCTAGTCGGTAGACAATTTATTCTTACTACAGATGTGTTTCCTCCAATAACAGTAAGCGTTTCTAGCCCTTTATATTCTTGCTTATTCAGATTATCTGAGAGTACTTCAATAATATATACTCCCTGATGTAGATGTATCGATGTAGGAACATCTCTATAGTCTTCATAGGCAAAAACAAGCTGGTTCGTTTGCTTATGTATAATATTTACCGCAAAATCATCTGTGATAGTCATTTCGTGATTATAATTGAAAAAGTGATTCCCATGAATATCCAGTTGTATTGTAACCCTTCCTAATTGGTTTTTATTCTCTAGTGTTGAATTGCATGATGATGCAAATAGTAGTACAATAGTTGGCCATAATAAAGGGGAAATATTGATTTTCATGATACAGGTTGATTTATTTCACAGTGATGTTGGTTGTGTTTTCTTTTACGGTATTTGTTAGGGGTGGGGTTATTTAAGAATTGTAATAGAAAGGCATTTTTTCTTAATTATTGATCACAAAATAGTGGACAGGGGAGGATTGCCCACTTGTATTATTCTAAGAGAAATACAGGATAATACAGGTGAATGAGATAGATTTCAAGCAAATATTGATTTTATAGAAATAATAGTACATCAATAAAAAATATCAGTAACCCTACTTTATTCCAAAAACAAAGTCATATTTTAGTGTGTTCAACTAGCTACATGACACAATTGAAAACAAATAGTAATCGTTGAAAACTCGTTTTTAGTTGTGCCGTATAGTTACTTTATATTTGAAAGCATATTATCATAACTTAAAATGTTGTTGAAGCGTACTGTCGTTTTTCTTTTATTCGTCTTGTTCAGTGGAAGTGTAGTAGTATATGCTCAGGAGAACAGCTCAGCAGTTGACACCCACTTTTTACAGAAAGGAGATACTATTCATCCTATTGAGGTTCGTGACTTAAAAAATAAGCCATATACCACTCCTAGTATTGGAGAAAAGGTACTATTGATATTTTATCCTGATCCTGATAATCCTTCAGAGAACGATTATTTTGTAGAACAGACCAAGCAGTGGAAATTTCCTTTAGATAAATTCCATGCATATGGTATTGTCAATTTAAAAGACACCCCTTATCCTAATGGAATTATCCGATTTATGATTAGAATGCTAAGGAAACGTTCAAAAAGAGAGGCAGGAGCTTTAATACTTACTGATCCTAAAGGTGTAGTTCAGACAGAATGGAATACTGGTGATTGTAATAATCATATTAGTGTACTGGTCGTAGACAAGACAGGAGAAGTGATTTTCTGGAAAGCAGGCCCTATTAATGAAGAAGAGACCGCATATGTTATTGATGAGCTGGTAAAACGCTTACCTGAGGCCAGAAAGTTGACGGCTGAAGAATTAAAAGCAATGGAAATTAATGATTAAACATTGTCCAAATAGAGACAATTCTAAATATATTTTAAAGGAAGATCCCTCTGAGAGCAAAAAAGCTTAATCAGAGGGATTTTTATTTAAATTGAAACGTAAAACTAGGGTTTTATACTACGCTAAACACTTATACTAAATAGATAGAGCTTGGACTACTAAATAAGCTTCACAATTAAACAGTTATCACAAATGAGCCTAATTATCAATCGAGAAGAAGAACAATTGATCTTAAAGATCATGGAAGAGGAAATTGTACCAGCAGAAGGATGTACTGAGCCGATTGCTATCGCTTATGCTGCAGCGAAAGCCGTAAGTTATTTAGGAAAAAGGCCAGAGGAATTGATCATCAATGTATCTGGTAATATTCTTAAGAATGCGAAGAGTGTTGTAGTACCAAATAGTGATGGTAAAGTAGGAATTGAAGTCGCAGGAGCTATGGGAGCATTATTTGGAGATCCACAAGCTGACCTGATGGTGATCAGTAAGATCACCTCTGATGATATGAATGTCGTCAACCATTTCCTTGAAGAGCATCGAGCTAAAGTAAAGCTTGCCGATAATAATATGACACTATATATCAATATTGAGGCAATAGCTCAAAAAGAGTGTGTAAGCGTAGAAATAAAGCATACCCATACAAATATCACTAAAGTTATTAAGAATGGTGAAGTGATTATAGATCAACCTTGTAATGACAATGACTTTAATTCTTCATTAATAGACCGAAGCATCCTATCGATCGAAAAGATTTATCATCTAGCTAAAAACATAGAGATTGAAAAGATAGAGAAGATTTTCGAAAAGGTATTTACTTATAATTCTCGTATAGCGTCTGAAGGATTAGCTTCAAAGTATGGTGTAAACATAGGGGCTGCAATACAGAAAAATATAGATAAAGGGTTGTACGGAGATGATCAAAGAAACCGTTCAGCTAGTTTTACAGCAGCAGGAAGCGATGCAAGAATGGGAGGGAGTGCAATGCCTGTTATGACCACAAGTGGTAGCGGTAACCAAGGTATGACGGCTTCTTTACCGATTATTAAATACTGTATTGATCAGGATATCGAAAAGGAAGAAATGTATAGAGCATTGTTTATGTCTCATCTATCGACAGTACATGTTAAAACTAACGTAGGAAGACTTTCTGCATATTGTGGAGCAATGACAGCTTCAGCTGCGGTAAGCGGCACCTTGGTATTTTTAGAAGGGGGTAAAGTTGAAAATGTGAAGAATGCGATTACAAATACATTGGGTAATGTCTCTGGAGTAATTTGTGATGGAGCAAAAGCTAGTTGTGCGACAAAAATTGCTTCAGGAATATATTCAGCATTTGATGGAGCAATGTTAGCACAAATGGGTAGTGTACTGCAAGCAGAGGATGGAATTATTGGTGATTGTGTAGAAGATACCATCAAAAATGTCGGTACTTTAGCTAAAGAAGGTATGAAATCGACAGACAAGACGATTCTTAATATTATGTCTAATTAATACTGAGAATGTTTGATTGATGATCCAAATATTTTACTAAAAAATGGTTATTTCAACGGGGTTGAAGTAGCCATTTTTTATTTTATCTACTTCAATCTGAGAAAACTAAAAAATCCATTTTAACATTGCGATATTAGAAAAATACAATAATGTTCCACGTGGAGCATTGTAGACATATTTGATTCTTGAATAATTCACAAAATTCTAAAAAAAGTACTAATGGTCTTATACCGTAACTGTTTGACTTGATTTAGGAAATCGCATTGTATTAAGGTTCCGTTTAATATCCTATATACACTGAATAATCATCTTTTACTATGATAAACTAACTACTAATAATTTATATTCAATACTACACAGCGGAAAGGGTTTCTATACTATAATAGAAACCTTTTTTTATGAAAAAGAGGCAAAATAGAAACTATTTTGCCTCTCGAGATATCATCATTACTACTACCTAATTAAAACGATTGAATACTACGTTCACTTATAGTAGCGTAATTGTAGGATGAAACCCCTAATTAGAAATTGATTTTTTTTCTTCTTTTATAAGAGTCGTAGCTTTTAGAATATTGTCGATAATAATATCTGTGTTTTTAAGGTCAAATATTGGTTTCTCTTTTTCAAGATGTTCTTTCTTGATGAGCTGAGAAGAGATTTTTCCCCACTCATAAGAAGAAGTAATTTCATGCTGTAATGTTCTTTGTTCTGGAGAAATGAAAACGGTAATCGGCACATTTGATTTGTTCGCATGTGGTAACTCATCGTTCAAAGGATTGTAGTAATTAATAAAATCCTTTTCGAAACTGTTCATTTTACTTTTAGCATCTTGGGTAGATAATTTAAGGTAATACTTTGATGCTTTTTTCCAGATCATCTTCGCCAATGATGTATTTTGTTTTAAAATACCCCACGTTTCCGCCAATTCATTATTGATATAGCTATTGCTACTGAAATGTTGTATTGTTGGTGTATTAATTAAAAAACTATGTGCATTGTTCTTACTTTCTACGGCACATTGATAGGCTAAGAACCCAGAGAAGGCATAACCGACATGCATAGAAAATGAAATAGGAAATTGATCAATATAGGAAACTAACTTATTGATCATATTACTTGGAGAGAATAACTCTTTCGTATCACATTGTATAGTAAATACATTACAGTGTGATGTTAATCGATCCATTAGAGGTTGGTAGAGCTCTGTTTTTCCGTCTGTAGCAGCGAAAAATAATACATTTGGTCTAACACCTTCCTCAAAGTAAAAAGTCTTGATATGAGGGCTTTTGATAGTCATTGTCTTAGTTACCTTAACAGTTCTTCCTTCAAATAGTGCATACATAAGATCGCGTACAGCATCTAAAGAGATCAATTCATTTTGCAGACAAAGTGTAGTTGTCTCTCTTTTTACTTGTTGGTTGATCTGATGGAAAATTTGTTGTAGAAAACTACCGTAGGTATGTTTTTCATATTTACCAGACTCTGTATTCAGTTCATAGCAGAAAGTATGTTCATCATAAATTTTTTCAGGACGTAGGTAGGTAACTTTATCCGAAGAATAGAGTTCGTCGATTACACGATCATTTAATAGAAATACATCATCATGAATCTCTAAAAATCTTTGATGATTATATTCTTCTTTGTTCAAGATCACAAATGACTTTCCACAACATAATGTTGCAAAAATTGATACCAATCGGTCTTCAAACTTATCTACATGAATACCAATAGTGTCACATTGAGTTTCATGGATAAGCAATTGTGATATCTTATCAATAGAAGAAAGTAATTTTTTGTATTCTAATTTTTCACCTCCATAATGAACAAAAGGTTTCTTTTTGTAAATATTCTTCTGTTGTTGGAGGATTTCTTTAAAATTGGGGTAAAACACGGTTTTCATATATCAGCTAGTATGGTGATAGTAACGGGGAAATTGTATTTAATGATAAAAATTAGAAAGCCGATTTAAGTAATGAGAAAATGGTTAAGTGACAATAAGGATAATATTTAAGTGTGCTATGGCTTTCTATATTCTATTGTTTTTGTTCATATTGAATTTAAAAAGAGTTTTTTACAATTGTTCACAATTCATATTTTATTACAGCATATTATATGAATTCTACTACCCTTTTTTGTTAATCACTTAAGCAATCATAAAATATTGTCTATGCTTTGTTTGTGCTCTAAATAATCACTTACTTAAACAGGTAAATATATTAATACTAAACCTTTATCTAATCCATATTTAATATGAGAAAACTATTTACAGTACTATTGGTATTGTTACAACTGCATGTATTAGCAGTTGGTAAAAAAGTAACTATTGACCATATCGAACCTGCATTTTGGTGGGCAGGAATGCAACATCCTACTTTACAAGTTTTAGTGCATGGAGAGGCAATCTCTGATCTTATGCCTTCACTATCTAAAGAAGGTGTGGTGTTAGAAGAAGTGATTAAAGTAGAAAATCCGAACTATTTATTTTTAAACCTTAGAATCGATCAAGCAGTTCAGCCGGGAAAATTTCCTATTGTTTTTAAGAGAAAAGGCAAGGAAGTATTCACATATGAATATGAATTGAAAAAAAGACGAGAGGGAGCTGCTTCAAGAGAAGGCTTTTCTAATAAGGACATCATGTACTTAATTACTCCAGATCGATTTGCGAATGGTAATCCAGATAACGATAGCGTTGAGGGTATGAGGGAAGGAGTAGACCGTAGTAATCCGGCAGGCCGCCACGGGGGAGATATTCAAGGAATTATTGATCAGTTGGATTATATACAAGCCATGGGTTTTACAGCTATATGGGTAAATCCATTATTGGAAAATAATATGGAGAAGTATTCATACCATGGATATGCAACTACTGATTACTATAAAATAGATCCTCGTTTTGGGACTAATGATGACTACCTTAGACTATCTGCAGAAGCAAAGAAAAGAGGAATTAAATTAATAATGGATCAGATTGAAAACCACTGTGGATCTTTCCATTGGTGGCATGACGATCTTCCAACATCGAATTGGTATAATTTCCAAGATAGTAAAGAAGTCATTTATTCCTCACACAATAGAATATCTTTAGCGGATCCTTATACTTCACAGAGTGATTTAAAAATGCATAGTGATGGTTGGTTTGATACTATAATGCCTGATATGAACCAAAGAAATCCATTGGTGGCAAATTATCTGATCCAGAATTCTATTTGGTGGATTGAGTACGCAGATCTAGGTGGTGTTAGACAAGATACCTATGCTTATCCTGATGCAGAGTTTATGGCAGAATGGTCTAAAAGAATTATGAAAGAATACCCTTCTTTTAATATAGTAGGAGAGGAGTGGACAAAGAATCCAGCGATCGTATCTCGTTGGCAAAAAGGAAAAGTAAATAAAAATGGGTATACATCTTATTTACCATCATTGATGGATTTTCCTATCCAAGAGACATTGATAGAAGTATTAAATAAAGAAACAGAACCATGGAAGAGTACTTTTTCTGATGTTTATGAAATGCTATCGAATGACTTCTTATATCCTGATCCATACAATCTAGTTGTCTTTGCTGATAATCATGATACACCAAGACTTTATAATGCTGTTCATGAAAATAAGGCTCTATTTAAAATGGGGTTGGTTTATTTATTTTCTGTTAGAGGAATTCCGCAGATCTATTATGGAACAGAGATAATGATGAGTGGAGATGTCAATAATCCTAAGGATCATAGTACGCTTCGCGTTGATATGCCTGGTGGTTGGGCTGGAGACACTTCAGATGCTTTTAAAGGAAAAGGCTTATCTGATGATGCCAAAGAGGCTCAGCAACTAATAAAGAAGCTTGCTAACTTCAGAAAGAATACCACTGCATTACAAGATGGCAAGTTGATGCATTTTGTACCTAGAGATGAAATTTATGTTATGTTCAGGTATGATTCAAAAACTAAAGTGATGTCTATATTCAATAAAAAGACAGATACTATGGAGGTAGAATTAAAAAGATACCAAGAACAATTGGAAGGGATTACCAAAGGAAAGGATGTTGTTACTGGAAAGGTGTACGACCTAAGTAAAGGTACGATATCACTTGAGGGTACTTCAGCATTGATGCTAGTACTAGAGTAAAGGAACGGTAAAGATTAATAAACTATTACAATAGTCAGTTACATAGTCTATTCATTAGATTATTTAACTGACTATTTTTTTGTATTTATTGAAGTGTATTTTTAGAAGTGCTTAGTGTGGATAAAGTAAAATCTTTGAAATATTAAGAAATAAAATGTCTTACTGATTTCACGTATTAACATTGGTGTAATAGTAACTGTCTTTATCATAATAATTATGTAACATTTTATAGATGTCTAATTTACCCTAGATGAATAATTTTGCATCATCATCTAAACAACAAACTTATAGTAGTTATATTATTTACATCGAACTTCAAAAATCAAAAATATATATATCGGAAATAATTTCAGTTGATGTATAGACACCATACTATACCATCGACTCTAATTATTTATACTTTCATATTTAAAGAAAATATGCGATTAGAATGATAAAAGTAGTATGCAAATCATTCTAAAATATTGTAATAAAGCTTTCGTAATTTTTATGGAAGCTTTTTCTTTATACTACATATTCGATTTTGGCAAATTTACCAAAATCGAAAAAAGCCTTAAATCTACTCTTAATTTTGGTTAAGAAAGTAATAAGATTTTTTCTTCTAAATTAATTCCTATAACATTGTGACTGATTAGTCACTCTAAGGATTATACAATGACAAAAAGAGAGTTATTATTAGAATCAGCATTAAAGCTATTTACAGAAAATGGTTTCCATGGTACAGCAACTTCGAAGATTGCAAAAGAAGCGGGTGTTTCTAATGGTACATTATTTAATAACTTCTCGACAAAAGATGAACTAGTTTTGGAACTTTATTTGGCGATTAAAAATGAAGTTTCTCAGAAGATGAAAGAACATCTAACCGAGGTAGAAAAAGATCCTAAACTAGCGCTCAAGAAACAAATATTTAATGCTATTTATTGGGCCATAGATAATCCGAATAAATTAAATTATCTCCAGCAATTTCATTTTTCGCCATATGTCAACTTACTAACAGAAGATATAAACTCAAGGTCTCTTATACCACATTTATCACTGATTCAAGAAGCAGTAGAAAATGGAGTAATCAATAACATTGACCCAGATTTTGTATATGCACTTTTAGGTAATCATGTATCTGGAGTGTATCAATATATTCAATCAAAAGATTTTTCAAGTGATGAAGTAAATCAAATTGTAAATACATCATCAGAGCTTTTTTGGAAAATGATTACTTAAAAAATTTTATCTTACAAATGACTGACTAGTCAGTTTATAAAACTAAATATAATAAACCATATAAAAATGAGACTAAACAACAGATTTCAACAGATGAAAAAGGCATATTCTTTAAAACCTATGCCTAGTTATGAAGAAAGAATTACACACCTAAAAAAGTTAAAAAGTGAGCTTAAAGATAATGTGGAAGAGTTGTCGTTAGCACTGAACTTAGACTTTAAAGGTCGTAGTATGCAAGATACAATGTTAGAACTATTACCTAGTATCAATAATATCGACTATACAATCGCTCATTTAAAAGAGTGGATGTTACCTTCTCCAAGACATGCTGGAGACTTATTACCATCTTCTAAAGTGGAAGTAGTCTATCAACCCAAAGGTGTCGTTGGGATTATTAGTACTTGGAATGCACCAATAATGGTTACTATTAACCCTCTTACAACTGCTATTGCTAGTGGAAATAGAGTAATGATAAAGTTGAGTGAATTTACTCCTAATCTAAACTTCTGCTTAAAGAGTATTTTAGAAAAAGTCTTTTATGAGGATGAAGTAATATTAATAGAAGGAGAAGTAGAGATCGCACAAGAGTTTGCCTCTTTGCCTTTTGATCACTTATTATTTACAGGTTCTACAGCTGTCGGAAAATTGATTATGAAGTCAGCTGCAGAAAACTTAACTCCAGTCACTTTAGAGTTAGGTGGGAAATCTCCTGTAGTTATTGATAAAACCTTACCAATAACAAAAGTAGTCGAACGACTAATGATCGGGAAGAATGCTAATAATGGACAATTGTGTATTGCTCCAGATTATGTAATGATTCATGAAGACAGATTGAATGAATTTATCAGAGAATACCAACAACAGTATCAAAACTATTTCCCTAAGGGAGTATTTGATGGTCAATTGACCTCAGTAGCCAATAAAAGACAGTTTGATAGAATACAACAATTATTAGAGGATGCGGAAGATAACAACTTCCAAATAATTCCTGTTCATGAAGATAGTATCGATAGAGAGGTACATCGTATGGTGACTCATATGGTGATTAACCCATCTCCAAATTCTAGTGTAATGACTCAAGAAGTCTTCGGACCTGTTTTACCTATTATTACTTATAAAAAGGTGGAAGAATGTATCACATTTATTGTAGATAGACCTCGACCTTTGGCATGTTATCTATTCTCCGATAATATTGACTTGCAAGAAATATTTAAAGCCAATATTCATTCAGGTGGATTATGTATTAATGATACCATCTTTCATGCCTCAGTAGATGATGCGCCTTTTGGTGGCATAGGAAACTCAGGAATGGGAGCCTATCATGGGAAAGAAGGTTTCCTTACGTTTTCACATTCGAAAACAGTCTTACAAACAGGGGAGGAATCGATAGTGAAATATTTATTCTTACCGGGTGAAAATGAAATAAAAACGCAACTCCTTTCTCAATTATAATATATGAAAACTATAAAGAATAAAACAGTTTTAGTTACTGGAGGAGCCTCTGGCATGGGGAAAGCGTATGTTCAAAAAGCTATTGAAAGTAAAGCTGCAAATATTATCATTTGGGATATTGATCCATTATTAATGGAACAAGTGGTGAAGGAAAACGAGGATCATTTAACAGGGATAAATATATATACTTTTAAAGTAGATGTTACTGACACATCATTGGTATACAAAACAGCTGACCTGATATTAAAAGAAATAGGTAGGGTAGACCTTCTCATTAATAATGCAGGTATAGTTATTTCGAAATCTTTTGAGGAATCTTCACCAGAAAATATTGATTTAATTATGGATGTCAATGCTAAAGCACCCATGCATATTGTACGAGCTTTTTTACCCGAAATGATTGAATCTAATGATGCACATATTGTGAATATAGCATCTGGTGCAGCCTATATGTATTGTCCTAAAATTATTACCTACTGTTCAAGTAAATGGGCTGTATTAGGATGGTCATTGGGCTTGTCTACTGAAATGCAAGAAAAATATCCACATGTTCATGTTACCACAGTAACACCAGGACATATCGATACGGGTATGTTTGAAAATGCCCATTCATCATTAGTACCATTGATTACAGTAGATAAAATGGTTGATGCAGTATGGAGTGGCATACTTAAAAATAAGGAACTGATTGCTCGACCAAGAAGAGTAAATATTGTTCCAATCATCAGAGCTTTGTCTGGTGTGAAGGGTTGGAACTGGTTAGCAAGAGTGACAGGTACCAATGATTTTATGGCGGGGTAAATGACAGTGATATGTTTCAAAAAAATCTAAAACTTTTTCTACTTGTTGGCGGTGCGATAACAATGTTTGCGGTGATCTATGCAATTAATCCGGGACTCGCATTAGAGAAAATTAACCGTTTACCTTATGATACATCATATGTATTCTTAATTCGACATTGGGGTATTATGGTTGGCTTAATGGGGTTCTTTATGTGTTATTCTGCATACAAGGAATCATGGAGAGAACCAATAATTTTATTCTCCATCATAGAAAAGCTGTTTATGGTATATCTCTATATAACCAATGTTTTTGATGTAGAGACAAGTTATCTAAATGAGCGATTTCAAGCATTTGGAATTACAGACCTACTAATTGTTGCCTATACAATTGGGTATTGGTTTGAAAAATATAAAAGTAATGAGATGAATAAAAATCTTATTTAGAGTTAATAGTTTAGTTAAGTAAATTAATAATTAGGTAGTTATTGGGTGAGGGGCAAATATATTATTTGCTTGTTCATTAATAAGTTTGTGAGCAAAAAGGTTGAGCATTTAAGTACTCAACCTTTTTCTTTTATTTTAATGCCTCAACTAAAGGCTCAAGTTTTTCGATCGTTACATGTTCCATAATAACTACTTTGTACCAATTAGGTTGATGGTGTACATCTGGAACAAGCCCAAACCTTTGAGCAACTTCAGGAGCAATTTTATCAGCTTTCATGGTAATGATATTAGATTGTGAACTCCTGAAATATTCAATACCTAATTCATCCAACTTATGAGTAAACCAATCTGCTCGTTTGCTCAGAATAAAAATCTTTTCATTCATTCCATATGGACCATAAGTCATTAGTATCATCCATATAGCAATAGCATTTGCTCCAGATCGACTACCTATCATTGTAAAGTCATCACCTTCCACATAATCGGCTTTGGTATTGGCGTACTTCATCCAATCTTTTCTGACAAGAAAAAGTCCAGTACCATAAGGAGCTTGTAGCATCTTGTGTGCATCTAAAGTAACGGATGAGACGTCGGGATTTCTGAAATCAAGAGCATGTTGTTTGTGTGCAAAAGGAAAAAAGAAGCCGCCATAGGCTCCATCAACATGAAGCTTAAATGGAAGTTTTGCATGTTTAAAATACTCAAGATATAAGTGTACTTTATCAACCGAACCAAACATTGTGGTCATCATATTAGCGATCACAATAAAGTATTTCTTACCTTCTTTTATAGCTTGCTCAACGGTGGCTTTGATCGCCTCGGGTGTGATCTCTCTTGTATTGTAATCTACATCTACTCTATAAAATGAGAGTGATAAAATATTACTGGCTTTGGCCATTGAGTAATGAGAGTCGGAAGAGGAGATGATGGCAATTTCATTATTGGAAGCTTGAAACTCTTCTTTATAATAGTTTCTGTAAATCCATATTGCTTGCATATTGGCTTCTGTACCACCTGCTGATACATAACCATCAATACTGTTAGGTGTTGCTTTTAAAATATCAGATCCACAAATCTCGATCAATTCTCTTTCAATCTTCTGAGTACCTTTAAAAAAGCTTTCAGATACACCTTGTGTATGGCAACCTATATGGTTAGGGTTGTGTAATAAAGTTGTAATGAAGGGAGCATCATTTAAGAAAGGGGCGTCATCAGGAAATACTTTACTATCCAAATGAGAGCCAGGAACACCTAAACTTTGGTCCCCAAAATAATCCCTATTCTCTTCGAGTGCATTGAAGATAATTTCTTTTATCTCTTCTCGAGATTTCTTTTTCCAGATATGCATTTATGTATTATGGTATTATATGATAGGGTAAAGATACACATTTGAAATATAGTTTTTCCCATTTTGGCAAATTTGCCAAAATCGAATTTACCCTTTTGTGAAATGATAAACTGGAGAAAAAAGGAGAGCTTTTACTTCTAACTTTTTAGCGATATACCGCTTCCATTTTTATTCTGAAATCTCACTTTATAGCCATCCCAACTGATACCAATTGCAGGGTCATTTGAGATAAGTAGAGCACCATCCATATCAACAAAATCTACTAATTTACATAAATGGGCTATATGGGTTATTCCTACTGAAGACTCAGTCATACAACCTAGCATTGTGAGAAGACTATATTGTTTAGCTTTCTTGATCATTCTTAAAGCTGCTGAAATACCTCCGCATTTTGTGAGCTTGATATTCACTCCATCAAAAACAGTCATGCATTGATCAATATCTTGTTCACGAATACACGACTCATCTGCAATGATTGGTAGAGCACATTTTCCTTTTAAAGTTTTCATTCCTTTCCAATTCTTTTTCCCTAAGGGTTGTTCTATAAATTCAACACCTAATTTCTTCAGGAGAGAACTATTATCTATGGTTTCTTGAACACTCCATGCTTGGTTGGCATCTACTCTAAAGGGAACATCACTGACTTCTCTTAGTGCAGATATTATTTGTAAATCATGTTCCGTACCTAGTTTGATTTTATATATAGGCCATGGGAACTCCTCTAATTTTCTTTTCATAGTGGGGATACTATCTAGCCCTATGGTATAATTACTTATGGGAAGTGCGGTGTTTACATCACTCCATAGTTGATACAAAGGTTTGTTCTGTAGTTGAGCATATATATCCCATAAAGCTTGATCAATAGCACATGTAGCAAAAGTATCTTGAGTGATAGAAAGTAGTTGGTCAAATAGCAAGTCAGGTTTTTCTCCTCTCCAGTTTTGTAAGAGAGGTAATGCTTTCTCAATATTATTACAGATAGATGTTTGAGAAACTTGGTAATATTTGGTGGCTACAGCTTCTCCAAAACCAATATATTGATGATACCTTATTTCAAGTATTACAGTAGGCTGAACGGTTCTTTCATCATGAGCGATTTTAAATGTCTCTTTTAATTTAAGGTCATATAAATGATATATTAATTCAATGGGTGATTTAGTATTGTCGGTTTTCATCACTTATTGATGGTTAGTAGATGTAGCTTTTGTTAAGAATCAATATACGCTTTTCAATACTAAAATTTATGGGTAATTTATATTGAAAAATAAATTCCTTAAATAATACCACAAAGTATATAGAAATACTAGGGTAAATAATTATATTCGCAAAGCAATAATTCAAATACTGAAAAACAACTTTAGACATGATTTACAATTCTATCTTAGAAACTATCGGTAAAACTCCAATTATCAAGATCAATAAACTTTATGGAAATACGCATAATGTTTACATCAAAGCTGAAAGAAGCAATCCAGGAGGAAGTATTAAAGATCGTATCGCTTTGGCGATGATCGAGAAAGCTGAGCAAGAAGGTAAACTGAAGGAAGGAGTAGAGATCATTGAACCTACTTCAGGTAACACAGGTGTTGGTTTAGCTATGGTAGCTGCAGTGAAAGGCTACAGCTTAACTTTAGTAATGCCAGAATCTATGAGTATAGAGCGTAGAAAATTAATGGCTGCATACGGTGCAAAATTAGTTTTAACTGCAAAAGAAAAAGGAATGAAGGGTGCTATTGAAAAAGCTGAAGAATTAGCAAATGCTTCTGAAAACACTTTTGTTCCATCACAATTTGATAATCCAGCAAATGTTGATATTCATAAAACAACTACTGCACTTGAGATCTTAAATGATTTCCCAGGCGGTGTGGATTATATCATTACAGGTGTAGGTACAGGTGGACACATCACAGGTGTTGCAGAAATTCTAAAGGAGAAATGGCCAAACCTAAAAGTATTTGCAGTTGAGCCAGAATCTAGTCCTGTTATTTCAGGCGGAGCTCCAGGCCCACACCCAATCCAAGGTATTGGAGCAGGCTTTATTCCAGAAAACTTAAATACATCATTATTAGATGGAGCTATTACTGTTAATCCTGAGAATGCTAAATCTGCTGCTAGAGAGCTAGCACAGAAGGAAGGTATACTTACAGGTATTTCTACAGGTGCGTCTCTTGACGCTGTAAAGCAGAAGCTATCTGAGATTCCTGAAGGAGCTACAGTACTAACGTTTAACTACGATACTGGTGAGAGATACTTATCAATAGAAGGTTTTTATGGTGCATAACCTAAAATTCTGATGCATTAAAAAAGGCTGATTCAAGTTTATTGAATCAGCCTTTTTTATTATGAAGATGAAGCTTGATCGGGATAATCTGTAGAAATAAACTTTATTTCTTTTACATGACTTGCTTCATTTTTTGTTGTATGTAATGTATAAACATGCATTGCTTTTCGTTTACCTCTAAATTGATATTCTCCCATATCTATAAATGGAAGCTCTAATTTTGAAGAGATAACTTCAGAGATTAGAATTTTTTCACCGAGTTGTTTACAGCTTTCTTGTAAACGAGCAGTAGCATTTACGGTATCACCATGATAAGCTACTTCTCTTTTAATGACACCTACTTGAGCTGTTGCTACGATGCCACTATGCAACCCTGCTTTGAATTCTGGGACATGCCCATACTTTTCCATGAAATAATCTCTTTTCTCTTCTAATGCTTGTTCTATTTCAAAGAAAACATGAATACAGCGATTCTCTTTTAGCCCTTTTTCAGTAGGCCAAGTTAATACTATTTCATCTCCTACATATTGATAAACTGACGCTTTATTTTTCACAATAGCATCGGTAATAATCCGGTAGGAGTCCTGTATTAGATTACTGTATTTAAGGTGACCAAGACACTCCGCAATAGATGTTGAGTTATATAAATCAAGGAACATAAAAATACGATCTTCTTCTTTTGGTAGATAGTATTGTCCTTGAATAACGGATTGGAAAAGTTCCGGACCTAATATATCTCTTAATTGGAATAAAGAGTTGATCACTAAAGCACCCATAAAAATATAGATGAAATAGATGACAAAACTTTGTTGAGACAATTCATTAAAATAGGGCAGACCATCTGGGTAGAATTTTTTACCTAGAAAATCGCCTAAATGTAAGAGTAATGATACTTCTAAAGTACCAACAATAAGTATGAGTAAACCTCTTTGCCAATGTTTTAACTTGGATCGTTTATCAAGGAAAAAGTAAAAATTCCAGGAGAACCAACTTAGAAATAAAGTAATAATAGCATTTGCTACCATTGCTACCTTTAGTTCTTCATGAATAAGAAAATACTCATGTTGGTCTACAAAACGACTATAAAACTGTAATGCATCATACCTGATCACTAAATACAATGCATTAATAACGTACCAAGCAGCAAAAGAAATTATATAACCCTTTATATATTTTTGAACCTGATAATTATTCATCAGTATGATTTTTAATAAACGGAAAATGCGATGATGAATGAGATTACAGAAATAGTAATACCTCCCATAAAGAAGTTGAATGCAGCTCTTACCCTTCTGTATTTAATTTCTAGTACCTTACCTAGGTAATAAGAATCCTGACTCATTTTTTCATAAACCTGTTCAGGTACTCTGGTCGCTTCTCTTAATAGGTGTTGGTATTCGCCTAATTCTAAATCGACAAAATCTCCAAAGAAAAGAAGATTAAGGTCTTTCTTATCCTTTTTAAGATGCTTCTTTACATTTGGTCTAGTGGCCAATACAGCTAAAATGACGGATACTAAACCGGTCACCGCTAAAATAAAGCTAGGCCATAGTAGTGCAGGTAGCTCCTCAATTTTTCTAAATAGATAACCAATAGCAAAAGAGGTAATCATGGAGTTAATAGAAAGCAAAATACTCGCTTTTCTATCCGCAATAGCACTTAAGCCAATTTGGTTTCTTGCTAACGTAGTAAACATGGCCTCCACATCACGTCGAGGTTTTTGAAAAATAGGAATACCATCTTTAGTGATAACTTCTTTTTCTGTTGTATTAACTTTCTCCTTCTCCTTTAATTTTTCCTTTTCTTTCTTTTTCTTCTTTTTAGAGGATTGATCTTTTTCATCAATCAGTCGTTCCACTTCCTCTTGAATACTATTGAGGTATTCCTGTTTTTTAGGGTTAAGGACTTCTCTTGCATAATTAGTGAAGTATCTATGTTCCGATAAAAAACGGATGTTCATTAGATGCCATTGTAGCTTCGTTAGCTTTTTTGGCATCTTCATCGAAGAAATGATTTCGTTTCTTAAATCCTCTGAATATTTAAAGAAATTATCTTTTCCAAGGTGTGCGAGGTCAGAGTCGCACATTACTTGTTCCATTAAGTTTCTTGGTGTTTGAGGCAGCTGTGTAGCCATGATACATTCTTTAATTTGAATGATATCGTCATCTGGCATTTTCCCTTTTAGAAAGGCTTCACACAGTTTTGCTCCTTTATTTTCATGATCTGTACAGTTGCCTTCCTCGTATCCCGTATCATGGAACCAAGCGGCTATTTCCAATAACTGTAACTCTTTTTCTGATAACCCTTCTGCTTTACCAATTTCTTGAGTGGCAGAAACAACATTTTCAGTATGTGCTAAATTATGAAATGAAAGATCTTTGATATACTGTTTCGCATATTCTTTAGATTCTTTGATCACTTCTATTAAATCTATTTCTATCATAATTAAAAACTGAACCCTAGATTAAAATATCCATTTACTCCTTCATGAGAAGTTCCAACTACCCCTGATAAAGCGACCTTATCTACAGGTACGATGAATAAACCACCCCCAGTAGATTGGTGCCAAGTGTCAGAGCTCTCAGACTGTACCCAAACACGTCCAATATCATAAAATCCTAATACTCCGACAGTAAAAGGAATAATACTGTTCTTAAATTTAAATATATCTAGACGGGCATCCAAACTATTGTAGATAGAGGCATCTCCATAGAAGCGGTCTCTTCTATATCCTCTTAGGTTTTTACTGCCGCCAATTTTATTCGCCATTAAAAAATGATAATCGCCAAAGTTCTTTGCTCCGCCTATTTGATAAGCCAGTGTAAGATCAGTAGGTAACTTGAATGTATAATGATACGAAAAAGTACCATTGAGGTTGTAATAATTCAACGACTCATCATTGGTATTGTTTAATGCATAACCCATGATCTCAAAATGTCCACCCTTTTTAGGGAGTAAACTATTATTACGTTTATCGATTTCGAATCCTAACATACCTCCAATATAGTTTTGAGGACCGTAGGCATCTGTAAGAATTAAATCGTCACCAGACTCTTGGAAATACCTTCCTTCAAGGTATTTTCCATCATCAACGTTATTGAAAACATAGGATGCACCAACTTTGAGGTTTACATCTTTAGTGAAATCAAATAACAAGTAAGAGTTTATTCTTTGATCGTTATACAGAAAACGGTAATACTCCTCTTCTTTTGATGTATCGTAAGTTGTTTCGTTTCCAATGCCATAGTAATTAGAGTTTCTAGGAACATATAATTTAGCTTCGACAACTAAGTCTGCCAGTCCTACAACATCGGTAAATTGACCTTTGTATTTTAGTTTAAACGCAGCAGCATTGGCTGTAGCCACGGCACCATACAAAGTATGTTTCTGATGAAAAGGAGTTTTTCTAAATTTATGTGAGGTGAAAATAAACCCACCACCAATTAGTACGCCGTCATCTGGAATATATCCACCGTACAGCAAAGGAAGCATTGAATTGAACTTAAACTCTGCTCTGTTGTAATTATTGACACCTGGTTTGTTAGATAACTTCTTATTTACAGCCCCATCACTTTTTGCAATGACTGTACTGTCTTTGGTGTCGTAGAGTAGGATGTTTCTAGACGCCTTTCTTTTACTCTCGTCTGTAATTGTATCTTCTCCTTCGCCGCCAATCACTCGTATTTTTATTCCGCTTCTGTGATCACCTTTGAAAATAAAGTCGTCTTTTCCGCCTAAACCGTAAATACGAATCTCTTTAGTTTCTTTAGGGGAAAAAGTACGTTGATACATCGTTTGTTTGATATTCCCTTTCTTAGAAATCTTTTTAACAGTAATCTCAGTTTTCCCATCTTCTATTCTGTTGACAGTAAATTGTTCCATTTTATCGGTACCAATTACTGACACATGTTTAGAAAGGTGTAGGTAGTATTCTTCTGCGATAGCTGGAAGTTGTTTTTTTCTAGCTAAAAGAACAGACTTGATTTCATTATTATGATGCTCTCTTACTTCTTCAGGAATATGTAAAAGTGCTTCATCAATTACTTCTTCTGTGATATGATCTTGAATGTATTTAACTGCTTCTTGCCAATCTTCTTTTGTGGCTTGAGCTAAGAAATATCGATCAAAATACCTTGCATTGAAGTTAAATCCTGGAGCCCAATTCATTTCAGGATCAAATCCTTCGAACTTTGGCATAATCCATCGGTGTGAGGCAATATTGGGAATAATCCCTTCATTTAAAAAGTATACTTGATCTCGATCTCTTGGTATTGGTCGGAACATTCTACCTTTTTTGTCTTTAAATGCCGCCCATCTCCATTGGTCATCATGTCTATCCCAATCACCAATTAGCATATCAAAAAGGCGAGATTTTAAAGTAAATTTATAATCGATGTAATCATCATTGTCCTCTCTCAGCTTCTTCACCGTTTTGATTGTACTGTAGATTTTTTTTGCATTACCAAAGCTTTCTACATCTCCGGTATTTTTTGATGGACGCTCTTCAAACATAAATACCTTGTTTGCGGCCATTTCTTGGTAAATACCAAATTGTGGATCATCCTCTACATAGACAACCATAGGGTTACAATGGTATATTCCGATTGCATCTGCAAGTGTAGGAACTGTAAGAGGAGAGTAAGGGTGTGCAGCAGAAATTTGATCCTGTACAACCGTCTTTGCGATAGTTTCTTTCAGTTCTTCAGGGATCGCTTTAACAGGATTTTTGTCGATTGATCGTAAAGTATATTGATTGCCCTCTTTATCTTCTAGTCGAAACGAAAGAGTGGCCATACCTCCACCTTTTTGGACGATCTTTAATCCCCCTTTAACCTTTGAAAGGTCAAATACAGGCATCTTCACAGGAGTTTCCCATTCTTTACGATAATTTTCTCCCATCCATTTTTGATGTGAGGCACTACTTGAATATTGGGTACTTGCTGCGACCACAACACTGTCAGGAAATTCTACCTGTTTAATATTCTGTGACGTTTGTACCTTTTTGGGAACATACGATGTTTCATAAATGACTCCTTCAGGAGTGAAGAATTCAATCTTGGTTTCATCTTTAAGGAAAGTGACTTTGCTAAATCCTTTTTCACTACTTGCAAAACGAGCATATTTTCCTTGTTTTACATGGCTAGATTTAGAACCTGCACCTGAAACTATATAGTGGACATTATCTTTTAATATATACTGAAGAGTATGTTCATGCCCACTTGCATAAATAATATCGGGATGGGACTTGAAGATTTCCTCAAATCCATTACGCATCTTTTTATTTGTCTTATTATTGATGTCTTGTCGATTTACACCAGATTTTCTCGCAATTGGATAAACAGAACCGACGACTGGTAAAGGTATATAAGCCCAATCAATAAAAGCTGTCAAAGGGAATATGTGATCTTTTGGAGTAAAAACACCACCATGTTCGCCATATGTATAGACAGGGTGATGCCCAACGATAATTAACTTCTTGTCAATATTCCTTGCTACAATGTCTTGAAGTCCTAGTAAAACCTCATCTGTACTATGGTATTCACACCCATTGAACTCAGCAGTTTCCTGATAGTCAAAAATCAACCATTGAGTATCTAGTATTAAAAGTGTAACATCATCTGTGAGGGGTACTTCAACGGGATCAGGACATCCTCCATAAGGAGCAAATGTAGAGTCTCCCATTAATTGATTGACAAAAAGTTCTTCGCTTCTCAATCGTTGGAGTCCATTTTTCTTTCCTCTATTGTAGTCATGGTTTCCGGGGATCATAAAGGTTTGTCCTTTGAACCCTTTTAACGCTTCTAATTGAGCTTTTAAAATAGCTTCTCCCTCAGTTCTTTTCTTATGGTTGATGTCTTCTAAACCATGAGGATAGAGGTTATCTCCAAGGAATATAACAGTACTATTGCTATCATTTATATCTATTTTATTCATCATAGTTGTGATAACAGGATCGTCTTTCTGTGCTTTTCCTGCATCACCAATTAGATAAATAGAATGTTGGGCGTTAGTTATAAATGGACAGACTAGAAGTAGAATAAATAGATATAGGTGTTTCATTCTTAAAATTCTAAAATATTAGCATGGAGGTTGTCCCCCTGTTCATTAGATATAAAAATTCGACCATCAGGAGACATACACACTCCTTCAGGTTGTTCAAACATCGATCGGGAAAATTCTATGGTTTTGAGAATAGTTCCTTCAATCGCATCAATGTAAAAAATATGTTTCGAACGGTGCGATAATACGATGAGCTGTTCGGTTGTCTCATTTGCCCAAATTCCAGATAAACCTATTTTAGGTAATTTGGGAAGTTGATAGGCCAAGTCAACATCAAACAGGTCTTCCATATTAACGCTATAAATATTACTTGTTTCAGATTTTTTGCCTTCTAAACCACCTTTGCCTTTTAGTGCGACCAAGAGGTGATTTTTATAAATACAAAGGCCTTCAATATCATTATCAATGGTAAAAGGTAATTGGACCTTATCCGTTTCGTTGGTTTCTTCGTTGTAGATATAAAGTTTACCATTACTTTTTACAACATAGAAAAAAGGTTTTTGGTAAGCAATTCCTTCATAGTCTCCAGATTTACCAAACTTATAATCCTTAATTATTTTCTCTTGTTCGAGGTGGTATAAGTAGATTTTTCCTTGCTCATCATTAACACAGGCAAGAGTATTGTCAGCATACCAAGTAAGACCAGAAATTTCATCTAAAGTAGTTGGTAAGAACCACTTGCGTTTGTATTCAAGTTCACTTTTCTTTTTTTCCTTTTGTTGTGCACAGGAAATAGTCAGTGTAGAAAGAATAATAAAAAAGATATATAGAAGATGTCCTTTTTTTAGCATCATAAAGAAGTTGAGATGAATATTAAAAATAAGGAATCATTTTATCAAAAGAGAATAAATTCAGATTTAATGATCT